>CACZPL010000212.1 GCA_902783015.1 uncultured Lachnospiraceae bacterium | reverse complement strand
CCCACCGGGTCCGCTGCGGGAAACTTCATGGAGATGGTACGGACGCTTCCGGAGGATACCGAATACGTGATGTTCGCGGATCAGGATGATATCTGGAGCCGGCACAAGCTCTCGGATTCCCTTTCCTTTATGAAGGATATGGAGCTGTCCTACGGTGCGCAGGTACCGCTGCTCATGCACACCGACCTCATGGTGGTAGACGAAAACGAGCAGATCATCTCCCGCTCTTTGATCGAATACATGCAGCTTCCGTACAAGGATGATTTAAAGCATCTGCTTCTTCAAAACAGTGTCACGGGCTGCACGATCCTCATGAACAATGCATTGTTAAAGCTCTTAAAGCGCGCCTGCGACAGCGATGAGATCATCATCCATGACCACTATGCCGCTGTGCTCGCCGCGGCCTTCGGTCACGTCGGCTGTGTAAGGATCCCCACGGTTAAATACCGCCAGCACGGTGACAACGAAGTCGGGGCAAGTGACGCAAAGAGTCTTTCCTACAAGATGAGACGGTTAAAACGCGGAAAGAAAGAGTTCGCAAACAGCATGGACGCAGGCTATAAACAGGCCGCTCTGCTCGTTTCTCTTTACCCCGAGGAAGTGGCAAAGATGAGCGAGGCAGACCGTGAGCTTCTTACCGGCTATGCCGAGCTGATAAAGAAAACGCACAAAGAACGTGTGAAGTTTTTCCGAAAACACGAGATGTACAAGCGAAGCTTTTCGCGGATGATCATGCAGATGATATGGAGCTGACAAAAATGAAGATTTCCGGCGGGATCGTAACCTATAATAATGCGGATACCATCGAGGCGTGCATCGCCTCGGTCCTTTTGCATACCAAAGACTGCGACTTTACGCTATATGTTGCCGACAACAACTCCGCCGACGGCACGGCAGACCTGATAAAAGAAAAATTCCCGCAGGTGCGTGTTCTTTCACTTGCGGAAAACAAAGGCTTCGGGGCCGGTCACAACCGGATCCTGCGGGAGGTTCGCTCCGACTACCATGTCGTGATCAACCCGGATATTCAATTAAAGGAAAACACAATCTTAACACTTGCATCCTATCTTGAAGCGGACACGGATCACACCATCGGTCAGATCACCCCGCGCGTTTTAAACACGGACGACACGGAGCAGTTTCTCCCGAAATACTGTCCGAGCATCCGCTACTGCTATGTGAGCAAGCTGCCCGGCTTTCATTACTTAAGAGACCGCTACACAAGAAAGGCGGAATCCTTTGACGAACCGACGGAAATCGAGTTTTGCACCGGCTGCTTTTTCATGGCACGCACGGCATTCTTAAAGAAGCTCGGTGGGTTCAACAAACAGTTTTTCTTATACTGCGAGGACTCCGACCTCTCCAAGCGCGTCATGGAACAGGGCAAGAAGATCATCTTCTACCCGCATTGCAGCGTATACCATGACTGGCATAGAGCCAACACGCGGAGCCTGCGCGGCATCCTGCAATTTACCAAGTCTCTATTGGTTTACTTCAAGCGCTGGGGATTTCACTGGTAAGCGCCTGTTCTACAACAACCTTCGTAAAATATCTCGTCAGATCCTCGATCGGGATCGGTTTCGAATACTTGTACCCCTGCAGATAGTTCGCGTACATCTCTATACAGCGCTCTTCGTCCGCGTCATTTTCCACACCCTCATATAACACTCTGTACTGCATATCGGAGAACATGCGGGCCAGGGACGCCACCATATCCTCGGAACGCTTATCCTTATCGGAGGCGATCACCAGGGAACGGTCAAACTTGATGATATCAAAGGGAAGCTCCATGATACGCTCGAAGTTGGAGTAGCCGGTACCGAAGTCGTCTAAATAAAACTTGATACCGCTGTCCTTCAACTCCATGATTCTGGACTTCACCATCAGGAACTCGCTCTCACTCGAGCTCTCCGTGATCTCGATGGCAACCTTCTCCACTGCGATCCCGACATCATTCACGATCTTTCTTACATCATCACAGAAACTATCCTCTCGCAGCTCTCCCACCGAAAAATTCACCGAGATTCTTTTTACGTCATAGTCCATGTTGATCAATCCCTTGATCATCCTGCAGGTCTTATGCAATATGATCTTACTTAAGGAATGGATCAGCTTGTGCTCCTCGGCAAGCGGGATGAACTGATCCGGAAATACCATACCCAGTCGGTTCAGCTTGAGCCGCATCAAGGCCTCCGCCGTATCATACTTTCTGCGCTTGATATTATAAACCGGCTGGCAGTATACCAGCACGCGCGGATCTTCCAGATCTCCCTTTCTGTGGATATCCTCAAGCTCGCTCAAAATATAATTATAATCGATATAGCTCTGAATATCCTTGTCGTCATAGAACTTTACATCGTTCTGTTTCATCTTGGATTCGACGTATTGAATAAACCGCACATAGTCGCGGTCGCGGCTGATGGCATCCACCGTCTTGCCGATCACGATCTTGTATTCCACATTATAGTGCGCATACTCTTCATCGAACCGGATCAGCATACGGTTGATCACGTTCTCATACTCCGGGTTCTTCGCCGTTGAAAAGGCCAGGATGAGTCTGCCGTTCGTGATGCGGAACAAAACCGCATTGCGAATGTAGGACGAATAATAATTGCGTATCGTCGTGGTGATCTCCACCGGCATCTTGTGCACGTTATCAAACTCGTGCAGGTAAAGACTCATGATGCACAGCTCATGACCATGATTGTAGTTATCCTCCACCATGTCCTCGAAGGCGATCTCGGTAACGGCACCAGTTTCAAGATCGAAGGGGTTCGCATGCACCAGATAAAGAATCGCGACAGTCGGGAACAGATAGCTTGCGCACGTATAGGAAATATCATCAAAGATGTTCTGAACCACCAAAAGCACGACCGCAAGGCCGCTGGCAATGGAAAAACCCCAGAGGATCTGCTTCACGACTCGCTCGCGATAGTAAAAGGCCATGAAATACATGAGCAGAACAAAGGACACATAGGCAACGGCAAATATATCTATATTGGTATGCCCCTTGCTTCCCTGGATAAAGAATGTCACATGGAATATGCAACCGAGGATCTCGCCGAGCGCAAACAGACCGAGCAGGCTCGATGCAATGATCGTATATATCCGGTTCTTACGCTTATCCAGCCAGATCGGTTTTTTGATGTACATGGTATAGAAGAACAGATAGGTCATCAGAGAGAGATGCTTAAGCACATGGAGTGTCTCGAAAATGAAATCCGGCCAGATGCCGCGCTTATCTCCCATAATGAAATATACAAGATCTATAGAAGCTGCAACAAAAACAAGTCCAAGCATGATCTTGAATATGGAAAAGCTCTTGGACTTATTGATATATGCGATTTTGATCAGGATGGCAAATACAATGCAACACGTAACTGTGACAACATCGGCCACCGGTGAATATGTGGTCAGCAACATAACGCTTCCGTACGTCATTTATAACATCTCCGTTACTTCCTTGTATTTCTCTTTCGTATGACAACATTATTGTCAACTATATTATACTACTGATTTTGTGAAAATTCTATCATAGATATACCCTATTTTTAACATTTCTGTGACATTTTAACAAAAATCAAGATGATTTCGCAGAAAGAAAAGCTGTCTCACTTCCCTCCTTCGCAAATCTCTACCTTTTTGAAATCGCCATAAAAATCAAGGGTGCGGATGCTTCCGCATTGTATCCCTTTACGCATGCGTACAGGTTTTCGTAATGACTGATCTCATCGGATGAGTTATGTAAACTAAAATAGATTTCTCCCTCTTCGGTTTTTTCCTTGGTAATGCTCATGGTATGGATCATGGAAAACGGGTTGTGTCCTTTGTTGTAGGCCATGAGGATAAAGGTGTCACAGGCCTGTCCGAGTTCCGTCACCGCTTTCTCCGTGATCCGGCTTCCCGTCAGACTTCGCACGGCAAGCCCCTGTGACTCGAGACATTCCCGGACCGCCTTCGGCGCGGTACCGAACTTGCCGGAGAAGGCAATCCCGTTTTCCGAAAAGCGCTTGATCAGCGTCGGAAGCTCCACATCATAGTCCAAGGCGTGAAATGCATTGTAGACCGCGATGACCTCGCAGGCATTGTCCGCCGCCGTGAGCTCCGCTCCGTGAAAGAAGAGCTTTTTTCCGAGCTTCTCGCTCCGTCCGTAGTCCATGTCGTACAGCTTTTTCTGGTACTCGATGTACCCCTTCTCATCCGTGACTTCCCGTTTTAACCGCTTCCAAAGCTTCGCGTTTTTTTGAAACTGCTCATCCGTGAGCGTCTGAGGCAGTCTGCCCGCCAGCCGGTTCATCCCACCCGCGATCATGCGATCCCAGAGGACATACGGCGGAAGCTCGCAGAGGATCACCGCCGCAAACATGACCGCGCAGCCGATCCAGCCGTTTAACGTGGGCATCTCGTGCAGGATGATCATGCCGGTGATCAGTGAGAACACAGATTCCATGCTCATCAAGATGGTAGCCACCGTGGGCTGCACATACTTCTGTCCGATCAGCTGGAGCGTGTAGGCAAGACCGCAGGTAACGATTCCGGAATATAAAAGTGAAGGTCCGGCATTCGCGATGGCAAAGCGTGTGGGCTTGTCGATCAGGAACATGGGCAGATAAGAAACGATCGCCGACACACCGAATTGCAGGAAGGAAAGAAGTACGCCGTCCATCTCGGTTAAGTAATAGTCCACGGCCAGGATGTGCGCCGCAAAGAAGAAGGCACACAAAAAGCAAAGGATATCTCCGTTTCCCACATTGCCGAAGCCCGTGTCCGCTATGCTTAAGAAATAAAGTCCCACGAAAGCGAGAATCGCACAGAACCAGGTCTTAAGCGGCACTCGTTTCTTTAAGAATATACTGTAGATTGGCACCAGAATCAGGTAAAAGGCAGTGATGAAGCCGCCCTTTCCCGCTGAGATCGTTTCCATGGCAGCGTTTTGCAACCAGCTTGCCACCGCAAGCAACAGGCCACAGGTAAGACCTCCCCTGATCATAAAGGAATTGATGTTGATCACCGGGCGCTTGCCGGTAAAGATCTGCACCAAAAGAAATATGCCGAGGACACCGAAGCCCAGCGCACTTCGAATACACTGGAAGGTGAAGGGTCCGATGTAGTCCATGCCCACCGACTGTGCAACAAAAGAGGAGCCCCAGATGATCGCGCAGAGTGTAAGCGCCAGGGTTCCTTTTACCTTTCCGTTTTTTGTTTCTTCCGTTTGTGTTGTCTGCATATCCATAATGAACTATGATACACCAAGCGGACGTAAGTTTCAACATAGAAAAATCCCGGGTGCCGAAACACCCGGGATTTTCCGCTTATAGTTTTTTTCATAACCTTCCTGGGGAAGGCAAATCATAGCATGTTTACGGGGTGGTTGTACCCTTCAAATCAACCGCACCGGACTTCACGGCACCATTTTCCCATATTGCTACTTCTGTAAATGAGTCAACATTTTCACTGGCCTTTTTCGTTGTAAAATCAGTAGCCTTGCTTTCTACCCATGCTTCACCGTCAAAGTAGATCGGATCTGCATTCGCATCCTGCTTGTATTCAACTCTGTATACCGTGTATGCAGCGTGCTTGTTAGTACTGGATTTTCCGACATAAATCGTTAAATTATAGACAGGAACATCAGCTGTAGTTTGGATTCTGGTCTTGTCAGCTTGAGTCATCTGATCCGAATTCTTACCATAGATACTGGAAAGCTCTGCCTGTGCAGCTGTCAGACAGCTCTTTGCGTTCAGCACGGTCTGCTGACTTCTCGCTCTGTCGATGTAACCGAGCAGGGCCGGTACCAGGATTGCTGCCAGGATGGCAAGGATAACAAGAACTACGATGAGCTCTACAAGTGTGAAACCTTTGTTTTCATTCTTCTTTTTCATGTTTTGTCCTCCTTTTTTTCATAGAATCCTCTTCTTTAGACTCTAAACTAACTGTGGACAGTATATCATGATTATGCATTTTGCACAAGCCGAATTGTACATTTTATACAAGTTTGGCAAATTGCACAAATAATCATCTCATTTCGCGCCTGTCCCTGCGCTGCTTCTGCACTTCCTTGTGCAAATTTCCTTAGAACTAACTTCCGATTACTATATCGTCTATCCACCTCCGTTTCTTAACCTGAGTTTGTGAATAATGTGTGAACATATTTCATCATTATGACACAAGCACGATCTTCACTCCCGTGTCCTTCACATCAATCATAATATGCAACCTTCACCAGCTCGTCCACCGTGGTAAGCCCCTCTTCCACCAGCTCCAACGCGCTTTCCTTGAGGGTGAGCATCCCGAGCTCCTTGCGGCCGTAATCCTTGATGGTCTCGGCTGTGGCACCCGAGCTGATCATCTCGCGGATGGGCTTGTCGATGGGCAGGATCTCATGGATGGAGATTCGACCCTTATATCCCGTATTGTTGCACTGGGCACAGCCCACCTTGTGCTTGACCTGGGGGAAGGTCTTGCCGGCGATGCTGATCTCCCGGTCCGTCATAGGCTCCCATTTTCCGCAGAAGGGGCAGACCTTACGCACCAGTCTCTGGGCGATGATCCCGACTAAGGAGTTGGCAAGCAGGTAGGGCTCGATGCCCATATCCACCAGTCGGACCACGGAGCTTGCCGCATCGTTGGTATGGAGCGTGGAAAGCACCAGGTGACCGGTGATAGCCGCTCTCACGGAGATGGCCGCGGTCTCGTTGTCACGGGTCTCTCCTACCATGATAATATCCGGATCCTGTCGGAGCAGTGCCCGCAGGCCCACCTCAAAGGTCAGACCCGCGGTATTGTTTACCTGCATCTGGTTCAGTTTCCCCACATTTTTCTCCACCGGATCCTCGATGGTGGAGATATTTACCTCCCGCTTGGATAGGGCTTCCAATATCATGTAGAGCGTGGTGGATTTACCGGAACCGGTGGGCCCCGTCACATAGATGATGCCGTTGGGGGACTGCAGCATCTTGGATACCAGCTCGTAATTTTTCTCCTTCATACCGAAGGTGCCGGAGTTGTCGATGGTGGCCGCACTGGCCAGGAGTCGCAGCACCGCCTTCTCACCAAACACCGTGGGGATCACCGATACACGGATATTCAGGCTGGTACCCTCGATACTGGTACGGAAATGGCCGTCCTGCGGAATACGACGCTCGGCGATATCCAGGTCACCCAGGATCTTGATACGTGCGATCAGTGAATTGTGAATGCTCTTTTGCAGCTGCATGACATCCGTAATGACACCGTCCATACGCATACGGACAGAGGTGTGTGTCTCGAATGGCTCGATATGCACGTCGGACACGTTGGAGTTGTAGGCACGGATGATGAGGCTGTTTAGGAGGTTGATGATCGGCGTATCGTCATCGCCCTCCTCCACATTGACCTCCACGATTTCCTCCGTGAAGCTGGAGTTCTTCGCTGCCTTGTCCGCGGCCTTCCGGGCACTGACCTCGGAGTAGTAATACTGGATCGCATTTTCAAGCTGCGTCTTCTCGCAGAGCTTGATCTCCAAGTGGGCACCGGTGATCTGCCGGACATCCTCGATCCCGTAGAAGTTCAGGGGATCGTTTACCAGGAGGTAGAGCGAGTGCTCGTCCTCCGCATAGGGCATCATGCAATATTTTTCGGCCAGGGCCTTCGGGATCTTCTCCACGGATTTGATATCCACGGTAAGGTCGCCGACATTCACCACCTCGTGGTCCAGTCTGCGGCCCAAAGCATCGAGCATCTGACGCTCATTGATGAAGCCGAGCTCGATCAGCGCACCGCCGAGGAGGACACCCTTGTGCTCCTTTTGGTAGGCGATGGCTTCGCCGATCTGGTCGTCGGTCACGTAGCCGAATTCTTTTAATACGTCTCCGATTCGGATGGCGTTGTTACGTTTCAGTTCCATGTTGTTTCCCCTCTTGTCTTACATTTTGGCTGTGCGGTCGTCACTCCTCTTCCGTCGTGTCAACCTCTGTCATCCCCTCCGTCGGATCGGAGGTGTCACACATATACAGGGTCAGGTTGATGTTCAGCACCGCTGTCACCTTCATGGTGGCAGTCGGAAGCGCAGCCTCACCGTCCCCTTCTGCCTCTGCTTCCGGCATCGGAGTCGGCGACGTGATCACGCTCGTTTCCTCACTCCAGACGAAGTTCCTTACAAGTGTCTTCTTCTCCGAGTTGGAGATCTCATCGATCAGCGCCTGGAGATCGTTGCGATCGCCGGACAGGCGCATGGAGACATTGACGCCGTATATCTCCGAATTGTATGCAATGGAGGGCTCATATGCGAAGGGATCCTCTTCCTCCTCGACTGTTTCCTCCTCGGTGGTTTTCTTTTTATTTTTGGCGAGATCCTCGATCTCATCCTCCCGGGTCTGCTCCGCCATAGAGAGCTCTGTCTGCGCCTGTTCGACCAGTACGGCTAGGGATGAAAACTGGTAAGGTTTCACCTGCTCGGGTTCCTTCCCGATACTGATGGAGAGATCATAGGAGTTTAAGTGATGGGCAAGCGCCATATCCGTGAAATGCCTGTCAATCTCACTGGAGGTCATGATCGGATAAAAGTTTTTTTGCTCTTCCTTCACCAGCTCATCATATTTGTCTGCCTCTACCTGATACATGGGAAGCTGCATGAGCTTCATCTCGTTGATCTCCTGCAGGTCCTTTTCTTTTGTGTAATCCTTTTCGTATGCTTTCGCATTTTTTATGGACGGACGGATGCCCCACCAGCCGAAGCCCACGATGATCACGATGAGGGAAAGCATCACGATCAGTCGCTTGTCACGTTGTGTCATTTGTGTCTGCACGCTTCCTCACCTACCTTCCCGCGCTTTCTGCCAGTGTACAGGTTACATGGATATCCCATATATCATCCGTGTTGTTATAGGTATAACCGGTATAATCCACATCCATGAATATATCCTCATCATACAGCTTTGCGATAAACCGGTTGATATTCTCCACATTGTCGGCGGTTGCGGTAAAGGAAACCTTTCCCGCCTCGGCGTCAAAGCTGGAGATCTCGATCTCTGCCAGCCCCGAAGCGCAGCGCATGATGGGAGACACCAGGGAATCATTGTAGATCGGGTAGGTCTCGATCGCATTGTTCATGTTGGTATAGCTTGCGTAACGGTCGCTGCCGGCTGCCATCATGGTCACGCAGCGATCATAGTCCGCCAGCTGAAACATGATCGTCGGACTTTCGTTGTAATCCTTCGCTTCCTGCAGCTTCTGCTTGGCCATATGCGTCTTAAACACAAGCGCAGCTGTGAGTATAAACATGATTGCAAATACCGAGCCGATCAGGATAAAGCTCTTCTTCCAGAAATCGTCCGTCTGTTTCTTCTTTTTGACGACGAAGTACTTCAGCATATTGTTGGGCTTATCCTGTCCGATCAAGCCGGAGAGACAGGGCAGCACCGTGGTAAAGTCAAAGTTTTGACCGACCTTGTTTGACAGCCCGCAGTCATACCAGGTCACCTGCGCCTCGATACGGGAGCTGGCAGCCAGGATCTGATAGGTATTCATATCCATATTCTGCATGCCGCCCACGTAGATGCACTCGATGGGCGATTCGATCTGATTCGCCTTCATGAACTGCGTGAGCTGTGACAGTGCACGCACACATTCCTCGTAATACTCTGCCGTGCCCGGCTCCGAAAAGCAGCGCTGGCTGGAATAATAGGTAAAGCAGCCGTCCACCCAGAGGATGTTGGTCAGGATGTTTGCATCCGCGATCTGCACGATAAAGGTGCGGGAGATCTTGGCCGCGGTCTTTTCGATCATCTTGATCATGGTACCTTCGCCGGAATAGATCCCCTTTAAGGTGATCCCCATCTCCTTAAACAGTACCACGTAATCCTGTACAAAATCCCGTTCCACAGCCTCGGCGTAGATGCGTTTCAGCTTGCTGCCCTTCTCGGCGGGCAGGGTTGTATAGCTGATGATCTGCTCGGTCTCACGCTCCATATCGTCGAATTCGCGCTTTGCAAATTCCAGCGTCTTCGCATCGTTCATCGTCGGCAGCTCGATTCGCTTGCCGGCGATCTTGTTGGAATTGATCACCAGGCTCACATCCTTGGTGGAAATGCCGGTCTGTGTAAAGAAGCCCTTCATGAAGGTGATCATAGCCTCGGGATCCATCACGATACCGTTGATCACGCTGCCCTCCGGCGAATCAAGGATAAAGGCCTTGTCCGGTTTTGCGGATGGTCCCGTCCCCTTGGCGGTGACCACCTGTATTTGTTTGTTTGAAATATATATGACTGTACTCAAGTTTCTTCTCCTCTCTCAAGATCCTTCGTCACTGTCCCGTTAACCTACCGAACCTGCGATCGACTGGTACGATCCGTAGATCGGCTGGATCACGGCGATCATGATGAAGCCGACGATTACCGCCATGACGACGATCATGAGCGGTTCCAACATGGCCACCATCTTGCCGATGGCGATCTCCGACTCGTAATCCATCTGATCCGCAATGGAGATCAGCATGGAATCGAGGGAACCGGTTTCCTCGCCCACCATGACAGTGGAGGAAAGCTTCTTGGTAAAGCCGTCCACCTTGTCGATGGCTGCGGACAGAGTCTCGCCGGCGCGGATGTCCGCGATCAGCTGGTCAAACTGGCTCTCTATATAGGTATTGCCGATGGTTGTCTTGGCTATGGTCAGACAGGTGAGGATCGGGATACCCGCCGAGTACAGACTCGAGAGGGTTCTCGCAAAGCGCGCCGTATATACGATCTGTCGAAGCTTTCCGATCTTCGGCGCGTGGATCTCAAACTTATCTCTGTGATACCGGACCTTCGGAATGGAAAATACAAGCTTTAGCACGATATACAGGATGATCGCCGCAAAGATGAGCACGTACCAGCGATTCTGGACAAAATCACTCATCCCCATCAGGATCTTTGTCGCCGCCGGCAGACTGTCCATCTGAGAAAACAGCGAATCAAACTGCGGTAGCACAAAGCCCATGATCACGATCACCACGATCACGATCAAGGCTCCCAGGATCTTCGGATAGGTCATGGAGCTCTTGACCTTTTGCTGCAGGCGGTACTCCTTGCTGTAGTAATCCGCCATCTGCTCTGCCGTGGAGTCCATATTTCCGGCGTTCTCCGAGCTTCGCATCATATTGATGAAGAGGTTCGGGAAGGTGTCTCCCTGCTCCATCAACGCATCCGACAGCGTCATACCCTGCCGTACGTCCCGGAGCACCTCCGCGTAGATCTCCCGCTCCTGGGGCTTGATCGCCTCATCCTCGGAGATGAT
>CACZPL010000211.1 GCA_902783015.1 uncultured Lachnospiraceae bacterium | reverse complement strand
GCCGAGTCCCACGGCCGATTTGATATTGCCCCGGTACACCGTGCCCGCCTCCGTGATACCCACGTGCAGGGGGTGATCCGTCTGCTCCGCGATCAGCTCATGTGCCTTTACGCACATCAAAACATCCGACGATTTGATGCTGATCACCAGATTGTCGTAATCGAGCGCCTCGATCTTTTTCACCTTATCCATGGCGCTTTCCACAATGCCCTCGGCAGTCACGCCGCCGTATTTTTCCACCAGCTGCTTTTCCAGGGACCCGGAATTGACACCCACGCGAATGGGAATATTCCGCGCCTTCGCAACCTCAACAACTCTTTTTAAGTTCTCGTCCCCGCCGATATTGCCCGGGTTGATGCGGATCTTGTCCGCCCCGTGCTCCATGGCAAGGATCGCAAGTCTGTGATCAAAATGAATGTCCGCTACCAGCGGAATGTGGATGCGGGACTTGATCTTGTCAAAGCTCTCCGCAGCCTCCTTCGTGTTAGCCGTGCAGCGGATGATCTGACAGCCCGCCTCCTCCAGACGGAGGATCTGCGCCACCGTAGCCTCCACGTTCGAGGTCTCCGTATTGGTCATGGACTGGATAGCGATCGGGGAACCGCCGCCGATCGTGACATTGCCGATTTTAACTTTTTTTGTAGTCTCTCTATGTGCCATTATTACCTCATGTTTTAAAAGAACACATTCCGTATATCGTTGAAAAATACCACCACCATCAGGCAGATAACGAGCACGAATCCGATCAGATTCACGATCGCTTCCTTCTCCTGCGGTATGCGCTTCCTGCGGATCGCCTCGATGATCAAAAAGAGCAGTCTGCCGCCGTCCAAAGCCGGAATAGGCAACAGATTCATGATACCCAGGTTCACCGAGAGCAGTACGCACCAGTTGAGAAGGTTTAGCAGCACATTGATCACTGCCTCCTTCTTGGTCTCGCTCTCGTCCTTGACCTCCTCGATCATATCGTTGATCACGCCGCCGACACCCACGGGTCCCATGACATCCTTGCTTTTTACCTTGCCCTGGAAGATCATGCGAAGAGAAGTCAGCGTGGCCTTCACCCAGTATCGAAGCTCCAGGCCCGCATACGCGATATCCGTGCCGATATTCTCCGACTTCGTGTAACCGCCGCCAAGTCCCAGCTTGTACTCACCCTTTTGATTCAGCTTCGGTGTTACGGTAACGGTGTAGCGCTCACCGTCCGGCTTTTCAAAGGTGAGCTCCACGGGTCTTCCGTCCTTCTCGAGCTGCATATGGAGCAGCAGCTCGCGATAGTTAAAAATCCTGCTGCCGTTGATGCGGAGCAGCTTATCTCCCTCTTGGATACCCGCCTCCTCGGCCGCGCTGCCCTCAGCCACGTACTGGATGTCCGCCGGGTCACAGCCCGTGAAATGGATCAGCACGATGGAAAAGATAAAGGCCAGGATAAAATTGAACACCGGCCCGGCAAGCACGATCGCCATACGCGCGAGCACCGACTTGTTGGAGAAGGAATTCTCCGCGTCCACGATCTCGTCCTCGCCCACCATGAGGCAGTAACCGCCCATGGGGATCAGTCGGATGCTGTACTTGGTCTCCTTCTTCGTAAACGAGAAGATCGCCGGACCAAGTCCGATGGCAAATTCCGTCACGCCCACATGGTTTAACTTCGCGACAAGGAAATGTCCGAATTCATGAAAGGCGATGATCACGCCGAAGATCAAAATAACAAAAATAATGTTCATAAAAAATCAGCTCCACTTCATCTCATCTATGAAGGCGTACACATCTGCCTCGGCAGCGAGGATATCGCGCACCGTGGGGTTACTTATAACCTTGTGCCGCTTCATGCATGCCTCGATGATATCATATATTTGTAAAAATTTTATGTCCTTGTTTAAGAAAAGTGCCACAGCCTTTTCGTTTGCGGCATTGAACACCGTGGGCATGGTGCCGCCCATGGCAAGGGAGAGATACGCAAAATCCAACCCGCGAAAGGTATCCCGGTCCACCTCGTCGATCTCGATGCTTTTAAGCTTCTTAAAATCCAGACGCTCGCCGGAAAGCGGCAGGTGGTTCGGATAGTAGAGCGCGTACTGGATGGGCAGATGCATGTCCGGCGTGCCGAGCTGCGCCTTGACGGACCCGTCCTCGAATTCCACCATGGAGTGGATGATGCTCTGCGGCTGTACCACCACCTCGATCTCCCCGGGCTGGACGTCGAACAGCCAACGCGCCTCGATCACCTCTAAGCCCTTGTTCACCATGGTAGCGCTGTCGATGGTTATTTTTGCACCCATGCTCCAGTTCGGATGCTTTAGGGCATCCTCCACCGTGGCATAGGTTAAGTATTCTCTTGTCTTTCCGCGGAAGGGTCCGCCGGAGGCCGTGATCAGCAAGCGCGCAATGCTGTTGTGCTTCTCCCCGTGCAGGCACTGGAAGATGGCCGAGTGCTCGCTGTCCACCGGTAAAATGCGCACACCGCATTTCTTTGCAAGCGGCATGATGATGTGCCCCGCGCACACCAGGGTCTCCTTGTTGGCAAGCGCGATATCCTTGCCCGCGCGGATGGCTTCGATGGTGGGCCGGATGCCGATCATCCCGACCACAGCCGTGACCACGATATCCGCCCGCATACAGGTGGCAACCTCGATCAGGCCGTCCATCCCGCTCACCACGCGGATGTCCGTATCCCGCAGGTTCTTTTTCAGCTCCGTTGCCTTTTCCTCGTCCCATAAGCAGGCAATAGCAGGTGAAAACTCCCTCACCTGCTTCTCAAAAAGCTTGATATTGGATCCCGCCGCCATGGCACAGACCTTGAGGTCACCCTTCTCACGCACGATATCTAGGGTCTGGGTGCCGATAGAGCCGGTGGAACCGATGATCGAAATATTTCTCACTCTGCTCTCCTTTAACCAATCATATACAAAAAGCAATAGTATACCAGCGGTGCCGTAAAGATCATGGAATCAAAGCGATCCAGGATGCCGCCGTGTCCCGGGATCAAAGTCCCGTAATCCTTGATGTCGTTGTTTCTCTTGATGGCCGAGGCCGCAAGGTCTCCGATCACGGAAAACGCCGCGCCGAGCAGACCCGCAACCGCAAACACGAGCGGCGCATAGGGAACCTCTGCGATCTTCGCGTTGACAAACACGCCGTAGCCCGCGCCCACAAGCGCCGACCCGAGCAGTCCGCCGATCAGGCCTTCCACACTCTTCTTCGGAGAAAGCTTCGGCGACATCTTGTGTTTGCCCATGGTCACACCCGCACAGTAAGCCAGGGTATCGTTGACCCAGGAGCAGACAAAGATCATGACCACCAGTGCCCCGCCATTTTCCATCTCACGGATCCTGTACACATAGGAAAGCATCAGCGAGACATAGAAAAAGGACAGGATGACTGCCATGACATCCCTGTCTGTGTAGGTCGGATACTGCACCACATAGACCGCAAGCGTCACGAGCACGAAGCCGACGCATAAGGGCATGATAAATTGGGGCAGATCCACCATCAGGAAGAAATAGAGCAGCATGGTCGCAAGATATGCCACCCACCCGATGGACTTGTTCTGTAATTTATAAATGCGCAGCAGCTCAAACACTCCGATGTGGGAAATGATGAGCATCACCGCCCCGGTGACATAGCCGCCGAAATAAAGCATGGCGACCATCAGGATCACGAGGACGATGCCGCTTAAGAGTCTGGTCTTAAACATTTTTAACTCCGCCGAATCTGCGCTCTCTGCCGTTGAAATAGCGGATCGCGCGGATCAGCTCCTCTTTGTTGAAATCTGGCCAGAGACAGTCCGTAAAATAAAACTCCGTATAGGCAAGCTGCCAGATCATGTAATTCGAGATGCGCATCTCGCCGCTTGTGCGGATCAAAAGGTCCGGATCCGGCACGCCGGCCGTATCAAGCGAATCGGAGATCCTTGCCTCATCGATCTCCTCCGGTTTCAGTTCCCCGGAGGCGGCAAGCTGTGCAAGCTTCCTTGCGGCTCTTGTCAGCTCGTCTCTTCCGCCGTAGTTGATGGCGATGGTGAAGGTGAGTCCCGTGCAATGCGCCGTCTTTTCCTCCAGGGTACGGATGGTATCCTGCAGGTCCTCCGCAAGACCGGACTTGTCGCCGATCACGCGGACGCGCATATTGTTCTTCACGGAGCGGTCAATGCTGCCGAGCAGGTGCTTCCTCAGGATGTTCATGATCCCGGAAACCTCCTCCTCGGAGCGCTTCCAGTTCTCGGTGGAAAAGGCATAGACCGTGAGGTAGCGGATCCCTAAGTCATCCGCGTCCTCGCAGAGCTGCTCCACCACATCGGCGCCCTTCTTGTGCCCCATCCCGCGGGGCATCATGCGCTTCTTTGCCCAGCGACCGTTGCCGTCCATGATGATGGCTACGTGCTCGGGGATATTCAGTTCTTCGCCGTCGATCACTCTTGTCATTATACGGTCATGATTTCCTTTGTCTTTTCGTCCACTGCCTTCTCGATCTTCTCAACGAACTTATCGGTCAGCTTCTGAATGTCAAGCTCGCTGTTGGAGAGCTCGTCATCCGATATCTCGCCGCCCTTGTTCTTTTTCTTCATGGACTCGTTCGCGTCGCGGCGGATGTTTCTGACCGCAACCTTTGCTTCCTCGCCCTTCTTCTTGATATCCTTGGCAAGCTCTTTTCTTCTGTCCTCGGTAAGCTCCGGGAAGTTAAGGATCACGCTCTTGCCGTCCGTGTTCGGGTTGATCCCGAGGTCGGAGTTCTGGATCGCCTTCATGATCTCCTTGATAAGGCTTGCGTCCCAGGGAGCGATCATCAGGGTTCTTGCCTCCGGTACGGAAACGTTGCCCACCTGCTGGATCGGGGTCGGTGTGCCGTAATAATCCACGCGCAGCTTATCTAAGATGTGCGGGTTGGCACGGCCCGCACGAATGGATGCATACTCATTCGTCAGGTTGTCCAGGGTCTTTTGCATTTTGCTCTCGTATTCTTCTAACATAGGTTTAACCTCCAATACATTCAATCTTTATTCCGCGGTCACATAGGTACCGGTAAATTCGCCTGTCAAAGCCTTTACAATGCTGTCCTCGCCGTTTAAACCGAACAGCATCATGGGCATATGGTTTTCCATCGCCAGCACGGAGGATGCGAGATCCACCACGCCGAGCTTTTTCTCAACGACCTCCGAAAGCGAGATCTTATCGTATTTCTTCGCGTTCGGGTTAGTCTTCGGATCGCTGTCGTAAACGCCGTCGATGGCCTTTGCGGAAAGGATCACGTCCGCGCAGATCTCGATGGCCATCAGCACGGTCGCCGTGTCGGTGGAGAAATACGGATGTCCCGTACCGCCCGCAAAGAAGCAGATCTCCCCGGCCTCAAGATAAGCAATGGCCTTGTCCCTGTCAAACAGCTCCGTGACACTGCCGCATAAAAACGGTGTCATAATGTGGGTCTTTAACCCCTGTCTCCGAAGGGCGTCCGCCGCGTAGATGCAGTTCATCACCGTGGCTAACATACCGATCTGGTCGGCCTTTACGCGGTCCATGCTCTCAGAAGTCCTGCCGCGCCAGAAGTTGCCGCCGCCGATCACGATGCCGATCTGCTTGCCGGCATCCGCAACCTTTTTGATCTGGGCTGCCACATCGTCCACCGTATCCTGGTCAAATCCGGTCTTTTTATCCCCGGCAAGCGCCTCGCCGGAAAGCTTTAATAGTATTCTGTTCGGGTCCATAGTATCTCCTTATTCAAAAAAACTCTTTACGTCTATCTCGGAATAGCACTGTGAGCAGAAGCCCTCGATCACCGCACCGTTGTTGATCTGTACGGAGCGTGATTTGATATTGCCCATGATCACTGCCGTGGAATCCACGATCACCGGTCCCTGGACATCGATATCGCCGTTTACCGCTCCCGCGATCATAGCCGAGGTCGCGATCACGTTGCCGATGATCACCGAGCCCACACCAATCTTCACGCTGCCCTCCGCGGTCACGTCGCCCTCGATCTTGGCTGCGTTTGCGTAGAGCTCTCCGGCCTTTACCGATCCCTTGATGGAGCCGCCGCAGATCAGCTTGCCCTGGCAGGTTACGGAACCCTCCACGCTGCCGATCACGTCGATGCCGCCGTCGGTCACGATATCACCCTTGATCCGTGTACCCTTGGTGATATAGGTCGTATCATCGGTCATGATGCTCTCGATCTCTTTGGTTTTTTCTGCTTCACTCGTTGCCATGGTATCCACCTCTTCGGTAAACTGCTCCTCCTCCGCTTCCCGGACCTCCTGCTCCACGGCCTGCTTGACCGCTTCCGTTAAGTCTATGTCGGAAAGCTCGGATGCGGGCGTTTCCTGCTTTGTCTCCGGTTCCTCCTCCGGCTGCTCCTCGGGAAGCGCTTCTTCGACCTCTTCCTCCGGCTCCTCGGGCTCGACCTCTTCGGGTTCTGCCTCCGGCGCGATCTCTTCTTCGGCCTCCAAGGGGATCGTCTGCGTGAGCAGTACGGAATCCGCCATCTCTTCATCCGGCAGGATATCCGTATCGTCTTCCTCCGCCGGTTCGTTGATGATCTCAGCGCTCGGAACACTCTCGAAGATGTCTTCCTCCTCTTGCGGCTCGGGCTCCTCGTACACTTCCCTGTCTTCCACGGGAAGGGACTCAAAGTCCTCCTCATCCTCTTCATCATCCGTCTGGATCTCGTCCAGGTCCTCCAGGAGGTCCTCCGGCGCGATCTCTATGTCATCCTCCTCATCGAAGGTATTCACCATGTCCTCGTCATCGTACTCGCCGGCCATCTCGCCCGGCTCAGGCATCAGTTCATTGACCGCCTGCGCGAAATCACGTTTAAAATCCTTAAAAAATCCCATACTTTTTACGTCCTCCGACCTTATCCTTTTCTGTCGAACTCCAAAGTAATATTATACATGAATCAGGTGTCAAATTCAAGGGTGCTAGAACTCGTTGTACATGCGCACGATCACCATTAAGATGGCAAAGGTCACGCTGATATCATCAAAGCATTCCAGCGAATGTCCCACATCGTCAAACTGTTTTAAGGCGATGTTTTCCTGCGCCGCATAGATTCGCAGCCGCCGCTCCTCGAGCATCTTGTCGTTCTTGCCGGCGATCACGATGCATCTGCCCGTGCGCATATATTTCAGCGCGCTCTTGATGGGTGTCAGGAAAATGTGGCGCACGATAATGTTGAAATGCTCCTCCGCGCGGCCGGCCAGCGTGGTACCCATGCTCTTTGAGACAAATACGATGTCCCTGTAGGCGGAAAAATCAACCTTGGCAAGCTGATCCCTGACATAGGGCCAGGCCTCGTCGATCAGGCCCTCCACGTTTTCTTTATCGCCCTTTAAGATCGTATTATAATTTAAACGGATCACATCGTAGCCGCGGGTGCGAAACACCTGTCCCGCGTAGTATAAGAGCGGCTTGTCGCAGCTGTAGTTGCGTCCCGGGAATAAGACCACCAGTTTCTTTTCTTCTTCCATGCTACGCCTCCCTCGACTCTGCCGTACACTCGAAATCAATATTGTCGATATCGCCCACATTGAAGATGATCTCCGGGAGCACCAGTCTGGAGTAAGCGTGATACAGATTTCTGCGCTCGCCGATGATCTGGATGTAGGAATCCCGGCTGTGGTAGTCCAAAAGATCCGAGATCTCAAGGTAGGACATATCCTCCCGCGCGATCCCCATGATCCTTCCGATGCTGACAAAGCAATCGAGCATCAGGCTTAAGGCCTTGGAAAACTCGTATTTATATTCCAGATTCTTTTTCGGAGCCTGCTTTACGAAGTTGCAGAGCTGTTCCGCCGAGATCGGCATGCCCGCATCCTTGACCGCCTGCTCGAAGATCTCCGGGCCGAAGGGCTCGTAGGGCTTTGAGAGGGCCTTCATCCCGCGGCTCTCAAGCTCCTTGAAATCAAGCTCCCTGAAGGATGCCGAGCGGATGTTGAAATTGTCCTTTCGAAGATGACCGAACCGCGTCATAAAGTAGTCCTGTGTCATCTTTCCCTCGGCAACTGCCTGAATGTAGCCACCGAGCTGTTTCTCGATCGTCGGTGCCCCGCCGGGAAGCCCGTAGGGATTGTCCTCCTCCACATAGCCCTGCTTCACGAGACTCTCACAGATATCTCTTGCGATGGACGCAAATCTGGACTGCCTTGCATAGGGCGGTGTGCCGAATTCGCGCACCGTATTTAAAAGCTCTCCCACGTTGCGGTAGAGCCGCATGATATTATTTTCCTCCAAGGGGTTTTCCGCCGCGATCCTGTCAGTCAGCTCCGTCAGATGGCCGATCTCCTCGGCATCGCGCTCGTTCCATTCGTCCTGGTTTCTGACACTGTTGACCGTGATCTTCATCAGCGCGTCCGAGATCTCTTTGATCTCCTCATCCGAAAAACCGAGTACACGCAGCCGCTCCATGCGGTCACGGGTGCTGAAATTGCAGCAGCTCATAAGCAACGTGTGCTCGATATTGCCGTGCAGGTTTCTGTTGGACCGAAGCAGAGAGTGATAATAGCTGTGCAGCTTGTACACCGTGTGCCCGGAAATCTCGCTCGGCGTTAATGCCAGCATGGTCCTGTCCACGGAATTGTAGGGCTTGTTGCCGATACGCTGCATCATGCACTCGTGTACGAGATTATAGCCCAAGGGGCAGATGGCCCGGCTCCACACACGGTCTGTGATCATGGCGCGGTAGAGCGAATAGTCAAGCGGACGCGGGTTGGTACCCACCACCTCCGCGGTCCCCCAGTAAGCCATGTCGGAGAGCACGTGGTTCGTGTCTAAGTAATTGCACTTTGCAAAGGCCTTGGTATCCAAGAAGTCCCGGTCCATCTCGGCCAGCTTCTCACTGCCCGGGCCCGGAAGCTCGATGATGTCAAAGATCTGCACCGTACCGTCCAGGAGCACGCCGAAATCGATGGAAAGCGCGTACTCCGGGTTTACCAGTGTTTCGATCTCTCGGACCGCAAAAATAAGCGCCAGAAAGCTGTCGCTCAAAAATTCTCTCGATACGTTCCTTGCGATAAAACGCACGCGGTTTCCGCCGTCGTACTTTACCACGTAGTAGGGCAGATTTTTCTCACAGTCCCTGGTGGCAAGCGTCCCGCAAAGAGCGTATTCCGCGTCCTGCCGTTTGTTCGCAGGCGTTGATTTTCTAAGTTTATCCTGAATGCTTTTTAAGATGTCTTCTTCCATTTTCGCGCTCCGTTTTGCATATATTTCAATTTTACTTTTCGCCGCACATACTGTCAATAACAAAGTTGGTACATGACACGAATTGCTCTATACGAGTTTTCACCCCTGTCATTAAGAATTAACGAAAGGTTTTAATTCATGACATACTTTGTTCATATTTATGCTTTATATTTAAACCATAGTTTTTTTTATTTTTTTTCTCTTTAAGCATATAGAAATCCCGGATAGCTTCCGGGATTTTTATTTTATCACTTATCTATTCCAGAAATCCGTTATACACATCATCGAAATCCTTCAGCACCTGCTCCTCCTCCTGTCTTGTGACAAGGGATGCCGTGATCGCCGCAATGAGCGCGACCAGAAAGGCAGCCGGAAGGGCCGGAAGGTCCGTGTACTCCCAGAGCGCGATCCGCGTCCCGTGATAGGGAACCAGAGCCGCAAAATCCCAGATCAGCATACCGGCACAGCCTGCAATCATACCGGCGCAGGCCCCCACGTGATTCATGCGCCGCCAGAACAGCGACAGAAGGACCACCGGACCGAAGCATACGCCGAGTCCCTCCCAGGCAAGCCTTGTCACATCCGTGACCGAAAGCGACAGCTTCCATACGAAGATGCCGGAAAGAAACAGCAGAAGCGGCAGCACAAAGACATAATAGTTGTGTTCCTTATGCCCTGCGCCGTACAGATCCTTCACCGCGCTCTTCGACATGGAAAAAAGCAGGATCACCGCATGGGAGATCACCATGAAAGCAAGGATCAGCGTAAGGATCATCCCGATCACGGGAAGGCTTCGCTCCTCGGAAAACATACTCTTGATCACGGCGATGACCACGCCCTCCTCCTCAAAGTTCGGTCCCGTCATCACGATCGGAGAAAGATAGGCCCGCGCAATGAGTCCCAGAGCGCCGGCCACCACAAAGGTCAAGAAGCTCCAGCCGATCATCACGCGTCTTGTGCGCAGAAAATCCGTCTCATCCTCCGGCACGAGAAAGCTCATCAAAAGATGGGGCATGCCAAACAGCACCAGCCCGCAGGAGATCTGTCCGATCACGGAGACAAGGGAGATCTGCGCTCCGTTCTCCGTAAACACATTCAGAAACTCACTGGCACTCTCATGCAGGTTGCTGTCTACAAGCTTAAACACATAGTAATGAATACCGATATCGTAAAGTGCGATCACCGAGACCGCTATCATCACAAAGAGCGCAAACACACCCACAGCGTATTCCACCGCACCCTTGATCAGATACTTTCTCACGTACCCGTACAAAAGGATCAGGATCGCCGTTCCGAGCATAGCGCGCTTGTAGGAATAGTCATCCGAAATCGCGGAAAAGATCTTTGCGCCCGCGATCAGTGCGGAGGCGAGATAGATCTCCGAGAAGACAAGTAAAAACAAGGCAGCCAGAGTGCGCACGCGCTTTCCGTTCTTGCCGAATCGGTTAGACAAAAGCTCCGGCAGGGTGTCCGCCTTCAGCCTGACATTGTAGTCGCGCATCCTGGGCGCCACGGTGATGTAATTGATGATGATGCCGATGATCAGTCCGAGCGCCATCCAGAGCTTGTTCGCGCCGTATGCGTAAACAGCCCCGGTCAGGCACATGAACAGCCATCCGCTGCTGTGAATCCATTTCATCGATCTTTACTCTCCACAAACAGGATCTGCCCCGCGTGCACGGTCACCCTGCAGACATCCGCAAGGATCTCGTTGCTCACGCCGAGGGTATCCGCGTAAGACAGTGTATGTTCGGAAAGCGGATACCGAAAGCCCGAAAGGCTCACGGTCGCATCTCCGCCGTAGGGAAGCACCGACACATACGTGCCGTACTGCGCTTCTTTTTTAATCTCAAATGTATCCTTCACGATCCTGACCCGGTTGCAGGTATCGATCATCACCGCCTCCGCGCCATGATCCGCGCACATGGAAAGCAGGGCCACGTTACCCATGGTGTGGTCAAACCTGCCGCCGATACCGCCGAGGATCACGATATTCTCCGCACCGGCCGAGAGTGCATGTTTTACCGCCGCATGGGTGTCCGTCAGGTCCTTTTCCCGAGGGAGGCGGATCACCTCAGCCTGCGCCCGAAAGCGCGCGAGCACCTCGTCCGATACCGAGTCGAAATCTCCCAGGATAACCTTCGGCACAACGCCTGCCGCATCAAGCGCGTCCATCCCGCCGTCACAGCCGATCACAAGGGTATCCCCGCCGGCGTTTTTCACTTCATTCTTTATAAGCTCCGTATCCGCGGGTCCCCCGGACACGATGACAGCCTTTTTCATAAAGCGTACCTATACCTCCGAAAGCTTTTTCATAAAGGCTTCCGCACAGCTCTTGATATCGTTGTCGAAGATGGCGGAGCCGACCACCAAAACGTTCGCGCCGGCCACGGCACAATCTTCGATATTCTTCATGTTCACACCGCCGTCCACCTCGATCAAAAGCTCCGGATGCTTCTCCTTCGCAAGCTCGTTTATATAAGCAAGCTTGTCTAACGCAATAGGCATAAAGCTCTGCCCACCGAAGCCCGGCACCACACTCATGATCAAAACCATATCGATCGTTTCGATATAGGGATCCAGTACGTTTGCGGGTGTGTCGGGGCTTACCGCCACACCGACCTTCATTCCGAGGGAGCGGATCTTTTCGATGGTCTTTCCCAAATCCTCGCAGGCCTCGTAGTGCACGGTCAGCATATCCGCCCCGGCAGACCGAAACATCTCCGCATAGCGGATCGGTTCCGTGATCATCAAATGCACATCGAGGAACATCTTCGTCGCCTTCCGGATGCTCTCGATCACCGGCGGTCCAAACGAGATGTTCGGCACAAACATACCGTCCATCACGTCAAGGTGCAGCCAGGGCACCCCGGCTTCCTCCAAAAAGCGGATATTATCTGCCGTATATACAAAGTCCGAGGATAACACGGACGGTGACAGGATCTTTTTCATTACCATTTCCTCCTGCTGTTTAGCTCTTCAAACAACTGTTTATAATTCTCGTAGCGGATCTCCGAAATCAGGCCCTCTTCCAGCGCCTGCTTCACGCCGCAGTCCTTCTCGCCGATATGATTGCAATCAAGAAAGCGGCAGCCCTCCACGTAGGTATCAAATTCCGGGTAGCAGCGCTTCAATTCCCCGGCCTCCATGTTTTCCACAAGCAGGGACGAAAACCCGGGGGTATCGAGAATATAGGTATCCTCTCCCGCAAAGATGAGCTCCGTGTGTCTCGTGGTATGCTTTCCTCGGCCGATCTTTTCCGAGAGTTCTCCGGTCTGTGCCTTGGCATGGGGTGCCAGGAAATTAAGAAGTGTGGACTTTCCCACGCCGGAGGGTCCTGCGAGCACTGTCGTCTTTCCGTAGGTCAGCTTCTTCAGGGTCTGAAGCTCCCCCGTCTGCTCCTTTGCCGAAAACGAGAGGCAGGTATAACCCGCCGCCGTGTAAGCCGCCTTGATCGTTTCGGCCTGACGATCCCCGTCGAGATCCTCCTTGTTAAAGCAGATCACGGTTTTCACATTCTGCTGCTCCATGTTGATCAGGAAGCGGTCCAAAAGATTCAAGTTCGGCTTCGGATGCGCAAGCGCAAACAGAATAACCGCCTGTTCGCAATTTGCGACAGCCGGCCGTATCAAAATGTTTTCTCTTTTTTCTATCGATACGATGTTGCCGGTTTTCTCTTCCTCGCTGATGACCTCGATCTCGCAGTCATCTCCCACCACGGGGCGGATGCCCTGCAGCCGGAAGAGCCCCTTCGCCTTACATTCGTACACAACATCAAAAGAGCGCAGGTGGACATAGTAAAATCCACCCACGCCTTTTATGATTTTTCCGGTCAATGCTGAACCTCGTCATATGTGATCGTGATATTGCCCTTGGAGAAGGAGCCCGTCACGTTTGCGCCGTTGGCATCCAGGATCACGATATCCGCGGTGCCGCCCTTTTCCTCCAGGTTCTCGATCGTCTGCTGAATATTGTAGGAACCGCCGGCATTCACGATCTGATCCACGGAGTAAACCACGCTCTGGTTGTACATCAGCTGGATCGTCACTGCCATGCCGTCGAGCATTTCGTCGTTACAGGTGATCACACCCGAGATATTTGCGTTGTAGGAGATCTGCTTCTCCTCCGGACCGTCGCTGATCACGAAGTCGATGCTCGTGCCCTCCTCCACCGGCTGGTTCATCGGCGGATTCTGGCTGATCACCTGATCCTTCGGCACGGTCTCACTGTGCTCGCGGGACACGTTACCTGCCTTCAGCTTGCTGGATGCAAGAAGGTCTCTCGCCTGCTGCTCCGTGAGGCCCGAAAGATTCGGCACTGCCACTTCCTTCTTCTCGGAGCCCTGACTCAGGATCACCTTCACATCGGAGCCCTTTGCCAGCATGGTCTTTGCTGCGGGCTCGGTACGGATCACCTTGTCCTTTTCCACTTCTTCACTGTATTCAAAACCGTGTACAGGTCTGAAGCCTGCCTCCTGGATCAAAAGATCCGCCTGCTTCTGCTCGTAGCCGGCTACATCCGGCACCTCAACCTCCTCGGCACCCGCGCTCACCTTGACGGTGATCTTCGTGTCAACCGGGATCTCGTTATCCTTTGCAGGATCCGTGGAGATGACATAGCCCTCCTGGATATCCTGATTTAACTCGTGTACAAATTCAACGTTCTTGAAGCCTGCATCCTCGAGGAGCTTCTTTGCCGCGCTCTCCTCTACGCCCACAACATCGATCATCTTCTTGTTCTCGATGGCCTCGGTAGTGATGCCGGTTCCGGTGTTCGTGGTGGTATCCTTCTTGGAGCCCGAGCCGAACAGCCCGAATACCTTGCCGAGTACCACAAAAATGATGATACAGATGATGATGGCGGTTGCGACACCCGCGATGGTCACTGCCAGCTTCAGGTTGGAATCGATCTCGCCGTCATCCTCTTCCTCGTATTCTTCCTCTTCATAATCGGGCACGCGCTTGATGTTGCCCTGGGGTCTTCTCGTTCTCGCACGCTCGCGCTCGGCGTAAGCCTCACGTTCTCTCTGCTGCTCCTCAAGCTCAAACTGGCGCTCCCACGGATCATCCTCGAACATCTCGTTGATTCTGGAATTGTCCGCCTGCACGGTGGACTGGCTGCCGATGGGGCGAAGCTCGCCCATCTCGTTTTGCACGGGGATGTTCATGCTGTACATATCCGGGCTCACATTGGCCTGTGCCTGCTGCCTGGGATTCACCGCACCCGCGGTCACGTCCGCGTAGTTTTCCTTTAACGCGGCCTCCTTGCGGATGGTCTCCACATCCTCCTTGGTCCACTCCTTGGTATTGCCGCTCACGGTGTTGCCCGTCTGGCCGACAATATCGATATTCGGGTTGTTCTGCACCCGCTTCAAATCGGCGATCAAAGCGCTTGCCGTGAGATATCTTTTCTCCGGCTTCTTCTGCGTCGCCTTCATAATGATCTTTTCAAAGCTCGAATAAATGTCCTCCGGGTAGTACTGACGCGGCGGGATCATCTCGTTCTGGATATGCATCAGCGCAACGGACACGTTGTTGTCCCCCTCAAAGGGCACACGTCCCGTCACCATCTCGTACATGGTGATACCGAGAGAATAGATGTCGCTTCGCTCGTCGGAATAACCGCCTCTTGCCTGCTCGGGCGAAATGTAGTGCACGCTGCCCATGGCGCCGGAGGTCAATGTATTGGAGGTGGCCGCCTTCGCGATACCGAAGTCCGTCACCTTTACGTTGCCGTTTCTGGAAACAATGATGTTTTGGGGCTTGATGTCCCTGTGAATGATGTGATGCTCGTGCGCCTCCTCGAGACCCGATGCGATCTGCAGCGAGATGTCGAGTGCCTTGTCCATGTTCAGGCGGCCGTTTTCCTCAATGTACTCCTTTAAGGTAATACCGTCCACGAACTCCATCACGATGAAATAGTGGCCGTCCTCCTCCACAACGTCGTAAACATTGACGATGTTCGGATGGGAAAGACCTGCGGAGGCCTGTGCCTCGATGCGGAATTTGGTCACGAAGTTTCTGTCTCTGGAAAACTCGTTTTTAAGGACCTTGACCGCCACGTAACGGTTCAGCTTTAAATCCTGCGCCTTGTAGACGTGGGACATGCCGCCGGATCCGACCTCCTCCAATATTTTATATCTTTCACATAGCATTGTTCCTGGCTTTAACATTTTTAATCTCCTAAACTATATATAGCTACTCAGCTAACACGACGACGGATATGTTATCCGAACCGCCGTAATAATTTGCCCTGTCAACAAGCGCCCCGACAATCGCTCCGAGATTGTCGCCGTCCGCCACGATATCGCGGATCTCGTCATCCTCCACCATGTTGGACAAGCCGTCCGAGCACAGCAGGTATTTTTCATCCGGTCGGATGTCGATCTCGAAGAAATCCGGTACCACCTCATCCTTCGATCCGAGCGCCTTGGTAATGATATTCTTTTCCGGGTGGTTTCGCCCCTTTTTCCGCTCTAACTGTCCGCTGCGGATGAGCTCCTCCACTAAGGAATGATCCATGGTGATCTGCCGGATCTCTCCGCCGATGGCATACAACCGGCTGTCACCCACATTTGCAACATACAGCTTCCCGTCCTGCGCCGTCGCGGCGACGATGGTGGTTCCCATGCCCGACAGGTCCACATCCTGCGCCGAGGCCTTGTAGATCTCGTTGTTCGCATAGATGATGGCGCGCTTCAGGATCGCAACCGGATTCTCGAGCGTGGAGCGTTTTACGAAATCCACCGTGATCTCGATGGCCATCTTGGATGCACGGTCACCCGCGCGGTGGCCGCCCATGCCGTCCGCAACGATATACAGATTGGAAAGCGGGCCTACGGCCGTATCGCTTGCAAAGATGCTGTCCTGGTTGCTGGAGCGTTTATTTCCGATATCGGTTTTTCCGCTGGATCTCACCTTACTACCTCTCTCTATCCTCGAACCTGCGTCGAAGCTGTCCGCAGGCGGCGTCAATATCGCTGCCCGCACTCCTTCTTATAGTACCATTTATTGAATTTTTTTCAAGTGTTAATTTGAATTTTTGGACACTCCCGGGGTCGCTGGCCTTGTAATCCCGCTCGGCGATGGGGTTTACGGGGATGAGATTTACGTGACAGTTCTGCCCCGCAAGCAGCTTGGAAAGCCTGATCGCGTGCGCCTCGCTGTCATTTTGCCCTCTTACCAGGCTGTATTCATAGGAAACTCTGCGCCCGGTCTGCTCAAAATAGGCATTGCAGGCCGCAAGCGTCTCGGAGAGTGTGTACTTGTGTGCCACCGGCATCAAGGCTTTGCGCTCCTCATCCGTGGTGGCGTGCAGGGAAAGGGCCAGTGTCACCGGCAGACCTTCCTGCGCAAACTGCAGGATTTTCTCCACGATGCCGCAGGTGGATACCGTAATGCTCCGCGCGCTTAGGTTATAGCCCTCCGGCGCGGTGAGCAGCTTTATAAAGCGGATCAGATTGTCGTAGTTGTCGAAGGGTTCTCCCGTGCCCATGACCACCACGTTGTCCACGCGCTTTCCCATGGAGCGCATGGAGGCATAGATCTGCCCTAAGATCTCCGCGGGCTCCAAGTTTCTGATCAGCCCGCCGATGGTGGACGCGCAGAACCTGCAGCCCATGCGGCACCCCACCTGGGAGGACACGCACACGGAGATGCCGTAGTCGTGGGGCATCCACACCGTCTCGATCAGATTGCCGTCGTGCAGGCGGTAGAGAAACTTCACGGTCCCGTCCTCTCTCGAGGTCTGCCTGGTCTCCTCCCGCACAAAGAGCGCATTATCCGCAAGCTTCTCCCGAAGCGCCTTCGGAAGGTTCGTCATCTCATCGAGGCTCTGCGCCTGCTTTTTGTGGATCCACTCAAACACCTGCTTAGCGCGAAAGGCGGGCTCGCCGAGCGTCGTCATATATTCCTTTAATTCATCCAAATACATGGAAGTTATGTCCATTTTTTCCTCCCTCAGGATTCTTCGTCGCTTCGCTCCTCAGAATGACACCCGTAGGGGGCCTGTCATTCTGAGCGCAGCGAAGAATCCCGGCGTATTTTCAGAAATATGTGGTAATAGAATCCGTCACAGCTGTCCCTTCCGGGAATGAACTGCCTTTTCGAAACACTCTTGTATTCCGGGTGCGTCTCAAGAAACCACGTCGCGTTCCCCTCGTTTTCCTCCGGCGTGACAGTGCAGGTGGAATATAGAAGCAGTCCGCCCTCCGCAACGGAAGCCGCGACATTGTCCAGGATCTCCCGCTGCAGCTTCACAAGGCTCTCGATTCCCTCCTGCGTGATGCGGTACTTGATATCGTTTTTATGACCGAGCACACCGAGTCCCGAGCAGGGTGCATCGCAGATGATGATCTGTGGTTTTTCCTCCGACAGCACATCGTCAAAGGGCTCGGTCGCATCATGCGCCAGCACGCGCACGCGGTCCTCTTGTCTAATTCGTTCGACATTCTCACTGATTCGTTCCAGCTTCCCTTCCGAGATATCCATAGCCGTAAAGGAAGCTTTCGGAAGAAGCTCCGCGAGAGCCATGGTCTTTCCGCCCGGGGCCGCGCACACATCCCACACGTTTCTCACATCGATATCGGCATCCGCTGCCGCGCGATGCAGCGCGTCCATGGAAGAGATCCCGCTCTCGTCCTGTACGGAAAACTCCCCCTGCAAAAAGCCGGGCAGCCTTCTCACGGAATCATATCCCGAGATCAGAAGGGCACGGTCGCTGTAGCTGCTTTTCTCCACCGTGATTCCGGCATCGGTCAGTTTTTGTCTAATCGCTTCGACATCCGTCAGGTTCAGATTCACGCGGATCGCCGTTTTTCGATCTGTAAAGGTTGCGGCCAGCATACCCTCGCACTCCTCCGGATAATCCGCAAGCAGCTTTTCGCAAAGCCAGAGCGGTGCGGAGTATTCCACGGACAGGCGGGTGAGCCGCTCCTCCGGATAGTTGATCTCCTTCCCCCCGCGCTCCACACTCCGGAGCACACCGTTGCAAAAGCCGGACAGATTCTGAAAGCCGTGTTTTTTCACCAGCTTTACACTCTCGGATACCGCTGCATGAGCCGGCACCCCATCCATAAAAAGAAGCTGATAAGCTCCCATGCGCAGCACGTTTCTTATCAGCGGTTTCATCTTTTTCGTCTTTGTTTTGGAATAGGAATCAAGCACAAAATCGAGGGTGATGCGACGTTCGGTCACCCCCTCCGCAAGCCTTGTGATAAAGGCTCTGTCCTGTTTGTCGATAAACTGATTTTTAAACAGTGCATTGGAAAGAGCGATATCGCTCTTTTCCCCGTGCTCGATATCCATGAGCACGGAGAGCACCGTCTCTCTTGTGTTGATCTGTTCCATATATTTATCCTGCCATCTCACCCACGGTGAGCTTCGCGCCGTTTAAGTAGGCCGCCGCATCCATCTGCTTCTTGCCCTCCAGCTGCAGCGAGGTCACGGTGAGTGCTCCGCTTCCGCAGGCGATGGTGAAATTCTTCTTTGTCACGGCGATCACCTCTCCGGGCGCCGCGTCCTTCTTGATATCGTTCTCCACGGCTTTTGCGCCGTACAGCTTTACGGATTTGGAAAGCAGCGTGGTGTAGGCGCAGGGCCAGGGATTAAAGCCTCTTACCATGCGCGCGATCTCCTCCGCGCTCTTTGCAAAATCGATCCTGCCCTCTTCCTTGGAAAGCTTGGCCGCATAGGTGCTTGCGGCGTCATCCTGCGGTGTCCTCGTTGCGGTACCGTTCTCAAGGGCTTCCAGCGTTCTTAGGATCAGCTCCGCGCCGGCCTGCGAGAGCTTGCTCTCCAAGGTGAGCGCCGTGTCCTCCTCGCCGATCACAATCTCTGTCTTTTCCAGCATGTCGCCGGTGTCAAGGCCCTTAGCCATGTACATGGTGGTGACACCCGTCACAGCCTCGCCGTCAATGATGGCGCGCTCGATCGGTGCCGCGCCGCGGTATTTCGGAAGCAGGGATGCGTGAATGTTGACGCATCCGTACTTCGGGATATTTAAGATCTCCTCGGAGAGGATCTGGCCGTAAGCCGCCACCACGATCACGTCCGGGGCGAGGTCTTTGATCAGCGCCACATTTTCCGCATCGCGCAGCTTCTCCGGCTGGTACACCGGGATATCATGCTTTAAGGCACACTCCTTTACCGGCGGCGGAAGCAGCTTCCCGCTTCTTCCCTTTGCCTTATCCGGCTGGGTGAAGGCTGCGAGCAGGGTATGGCCCGCGCCGATCATGGCCTCAAGGGGTGGCACGGAAAAGTCGGGCGTGCCCATGTATACTATGTTCATATGATTCTCCTGTCGTCTCGTCCCTACTCTTCCTCTTCCTCTACGTCGTCTTCTAATCTGGGTGCCGGGCGCAGTCCGTCCTCGGCGCGATCCTTGTAGAGCACGCCGTCCAAATGATCAAGCTCATGGCAGATTGCCCGGGCAAGAAGTCCTTCCCCCTCGACAGTGATCTCCTCCATGTTGATGTCTAACGCCTTACACACCACGTGGTCCGGGCGCGTCACCGTACCCACAAGACCCGGCAGGGACAGGCAGCCCTCATCTCCGGTCTGCTCGCCGTCCTCCTCCACGATCTCGGGATTGATGAGACAGTAAGCGTTCTCGTCTCCCACATCGATCACCACGATGCGCTTTAAAATGCCCACCTGCGGTGCCGCAAGGCCCACACCGTTCGCCTCGTACATTGTGTCAAACATATCCTCGATCAGGGTCTCGATGCGCGGTGTCATCTTCTCCACCGGCTTGCACACCTTGCGCAGGATATCGTCTCCGTCATGTCTGATATTTCTGATTGCCATATTTGCTTCCTTTCTCTCTATTAGTAAGATAGTAGCGGATTCACATCCACCTGCAGTGCCACGTTCTCCGCCTCATAGGCATCCGCGATCTCCCGCAGTTCCTCCATTCGTTCCTCACTCTCACACTTCACATAGATCACGCGCCGGTACAGATTGTTGATCCGCCCGATGGTCGCATCGCCGGGGCCGATGACCATGGTGGTCTTCTCCCCCTCGCAGGCCTCCTTAAGCGAAGCGGCTAGCGCCTCCGAGGCCTCCTTCACGCGCGCGTAATCCTCGCTCACGAGAAGTGTCACAAACATCTGATACGCCGGCGGATACCGGAGCAGCCTGCGGTAGGCCATCTCCATCTCGTAGAAGCCCTCGTAGTCCTGTTTTGCCGCGGCCGCGATGGCATAATGATCCGGCTGGTAGGTCTGGATCAGCACATCGCCGGGAAGCTCGCCCCGGCCCGCGCGCCCCGCCGCCTGTACCAGCAGGTCGAAGGTCCGCTCACTGCTCCTGAAATCATTCGCAAAGAGCGAGAGGTCCGCCAGGATGATCCCGACCAGGGTGACATTTGCAAAGTCATGTCCCTTTACGATCATCTGTGTGCCGATCAAAATGTCTGCCTTTTTATTCATAAACGCATTTAAGATGCGTGCATGATCTCCTTTTTTCGTGGTGGTGTCCTTGTCCATGCGCAGGGTCTTTGCCGCAGGAAAGAACTTTTTAATCTCCTGCTCCACCTTTTCCGTGCCCGTGCCGAAGCCGCCGATCAGCTTGGACTTGCACTTCGGACAGCTCTGCGGGGATCTCTCCGTGTGCCCGCAATAGTGGCACATCAGCGTCCCGTTTGCGTGCAGCGTCAGCGTCACATCGCACCGCGGGCACTTGATGCTCTCACCGCACTCCCTGCAGGACACAAAGCTGTGATAGCCCCTGCGGTTGATAAAGAGCATGACCTGCTGCTTTTTTGAAAGCCGGTCCGCGATCATCTCGGAGAGCTTATTACTTAAAATGCTGCGGTTTCCCATGTGCAGCTCATCCCGCATATCCACCAGGGTAACATCGGAAAGCTCCCCGTCCCCGGCACGGCTGTCAAGCTCCCAGAGCACATACGCGCCCTTCTTTGCCTGCGTGTAGCTCTCCATGGTCGGGGTCGCGCTCCCCAAGATCACGGAAGCACCTTCCAATTCCGCGCGCTTTCTTGCTACCTCGCGGGTGTGGTACTTCGGGGTCTGGTCGCTCTTGTAGGCACCGTCATGCTCCTCGTCCATCACGATGAGCTTCAGATTCTTGCAGGTGGTAAAGAGCGCCGACCGCGGGCCCACCACCACATCCAGCTCGCCCGCCTTGGCGCGCTCAAACACGCGAAACTTCTCGCCCTTGCTCTGCCTTGAATTGATAAAGGCCACGCGGTCCTGAAAATGCTGTTTCAGCCTCGCGATGGTCTGATAGGTAAGCCCGATCTCCGGGATCAGCAGGATGGCCTGCCCACCGGCAGCGATCACCTGCTTCATACAGCCGATATATACCTCGGTCTTTCCGCTGCCCGTGATCCCGCGCAGCAGATAGGTCTTGTAGTCCTCGTTTGAAAAGTCGCGGCAAAACTCATCCACCAGGGATTGCTGCTTGTCCGTAAGCGAAAGCACCGGCGGCTTTTCAAGCTCCATCTCCGGCGTCTCGGTTTTGGTCTCCTGCTTTCTGACGCGCTCCTTGACCGGCATCACGGTCTTTAACGCGCTGATCATGGTGCCGCCGTAGCTTTTCCGCATCCAGGCCGCCAGACGGATCAGGTTGCCCTCGATGGCAAGCCCCTTTCCCGGCACGCCGCAGATCTCCTTGATCTTTTCCGGATCAAAGTCCGGCTCCTCGTGGATATCGATCACATAGCCCGTCCGCACCTTATTCGAATTTCCGAAGGGAAACTCCACAAGGGTTCCCACCGAGATCAGATCCGCGATGGGTTCCGGGATCTCATATTCAAATACTCTGTCGATCGCCTCGTGCGAGATGTCAACAATGATGCTAGCGTATGCCACCGATGCCCTCTTCCTTCAATATTTCCTCGATCAAAACGCGCTCATCCATGGGATGCTTCACGCCCTTGATCTCCTGATAATCCTCATGGCCCTTGCCCGCAAACACGATCACATCGCCCTCCTCGGCGTGCAGGATCGCGTAGCGCATGGCCTCCTTGCGGTCAATGATCTCCACAAATTTTCCGTCCGTTTTTTCTATGGCCGATCGTATATCGTTGATGATATCCTGCGGCTCCTCAAAGCGCGGATTGTCGCTGGTGATAATGGACAGGTCCGCCATGCGCCCTGCCACCTCGCCCATCTCATATCTGCGGTCCTTGGAGCGGTTTCCGCCACAGCCAAAGAGCACCACGAGTCGTTTCGGCTGGTAGGCGCGCAGCGCAATGATCAGGCTCTCCAAGGCCACACCGTTATGCGCGTAGTCGAGCATCAGCGTGTACTTGTCGGAGATCGGTATCATCTCCACACGGCCGCGCACGCGGATCTCGTGGAGGATCTTGAAGATCACGTCCTGCGGCACATTAAGCTGATGCGCCACAGCGACCGCGCAGAGAGAATTGTGCACCGAGAACTCGCCCGGAAGCGCCACGGTCACCTCGCCGGACAGCTTTCCGGAAAGTCGGTATCTGGTGCCCATCACGCCCTTTTCGCGGTAGAGCTCCGTGTCATCCGCCGTGTAATCGCAGCCCGCCTTCATGCCGAAGGTCAGGATCTTGCAGGTAGCGGTTTTCGTCATGTCCTCCATGTGCGGATCATCCGCATTGAAAATGCCGGTCTTGCAGAGCGTGAACAGCTTTGCCTTCCAGCCCATATATTCCTCAAAGGTCTTGTGCTCGTTCGGCCCGATATGATCCTTGGTCAGGTTGGTGAAGATGCCGTAGTCAAAGTCCACACCTGCCACGCGGTCAAGCATGAGTCCCTGGGAGGACACCTCCATCACCACGGCCTTGCAGCCGTTTTCCACCATATCGTACAGATGCTTGTGCAGGATGATGCTCTCCGGCGTGGTGTTGTCCGCGTGGATCCGTTCCTTGCCGTCGATCACCTCGATGGTGCCGATGAGTCCGGTCTTGATCCCCGCCTTTTCCAGCATGTCGTGGATCATGTAGCTGCTGGTGGTCTTTCCCTTGGTGCCGGTGATACCGATCACGGTCAGCTTCTTGGAGGGCTCTCCGTAGAACACGGAGCTCACACAGCCCATGGCATAGCGGGTGCTCTTTACACGGATCACGGTCGCCGTGCTGCCCGCCGGGTATAGCGCCTCGTCCTTTGTGATATCATCCTCAACGAGCAGGGCCGCGCATCCGGCCGCGATCACCTGCGGCGCGTAGGTATGTCCGTCCGACACCGCGCCCTTGATGCAAAAGAACAGATCGCCCGCGCCCACCTTGCGGGAATCGTTTTTGATCCCCGTGAT
>CACZPL010000210.1 GCA_902783015.1 uncultured Lachnospiraceae bacterium | reverse complement strand
GAAGAATCTTGAAATGATTAAGGAGTATAAAATGAACTACACAGTAGACGAAGTCATGAACTTTATAGAGGAAGAGGATGTCAAATTCATCCGTCTGGCCTTCCGCGACGCCTTCGGTGTGCAGAAGAACATCTCTGTCATGCCGAGAGAGGTGAAGAAGGCCTTTGCGGACGGCGCGGCCATCAATGTGCACGGCATCGCCGGCTTTGAGGACTGCCCGTATCCGACACTTTATCTGATGCCGGATCCGGATACCATGGCGATCCTGCCCTGGCGCCCGGACAGCGGAAGAGTGCTCCGCATGTTCTGCGACCTGGTGACACCGGACGGGACACCCTACGAGTCCGACACACGTGTCATCCTGAAAAAGGCCATTGCCACGGCGGAGGAGAAGGGAATCGAATTCCGTTTCGGTACGGAAAACGAGTTCTACCTTTTCACGAAGGATGAGGACGGAAAACCGACCAAGAATCCCTATGACGAGGCGGGCTACATGGATATCGCACCGCTTGACAAGTGCGAGAACGTGCGCCGCGAGATCGCGCTGACCATCGAGAGCATGGGGCTTACACCGGAGCGCTCCCACCACGAGCGCGGTCCGGGACAAAACGAGATCGATTTTCATTACGGAAAACCCTTAAAGGCAGCGGACCAGATGACGACCTTCAAGATGGTGGTCAATACCATCGCGGACCGCTACGGTCTGGTGGCGGATTTTTCACCCATGCCGCTTCCGGAAAAGCCGGGCAACGGTTATCACATCAACCTCTACGCGGTGAACGACAAGGGGGAGGATGTGGTGAAATATGCCGCAGCCGGTATCATAGAATACATCCGTGATATCACGATCTTTTTGAATTCCACCGAGGCATCCTACGCAAGACTCGGAAACAGCATGGCACCGGACAAGGTGAACTGGTCGAGTGCCACGGCATCGGAGCTGTTCTATTTTGAGACCTACAAGGGAAAGACCCGCGTGGAGCTCAGATCCCCGGATGCATCGAGTAATCCGTATCTGGTGTATGCGCTCCTTATTTACGCGGGACTCTACGGAATCGAGAACAAGCTGCCGCTCCCGGAGGAGATGACGGAGAGCGCCGCATTTTTGCCGGATTCCAAGAAGGAAGCCGGAAAGCTTGCGGGAAAAAGCGATTTTGTTAAGGATATTTTGTCCGAAGAGATCATGAAGGTTTACTTGAGGTAGGTTCTATGCCAAAGACAGAAACAGTTCGGCACTCCGTGCTGATCGTATCCGCCTCCGAGCAGTTTGTGGTCCTTGCTAAAAAATCGCTTGTGGGCTTTATTACCATAGATGTCAAAAAGAGTGTGGCGCCTGCAAGAAGGTGCCTGCTTGAAAAATCCTACGACCTTGTCGTGATCAATATGCCGCTCCCGGATGAGACCGGGGAGACCTTTGCACTTGACTGCGCCGACCGGGGCAACGCTTCCGTGATGCTCGTGGTACCGCAGGATGTGTGCGAGGATGTGCTGGAGCGTGTCACGGACAGGGGGATTTTTGTGCTGCCGAAGCCTGCGCCGCGCGGCCGGCTGGACAAGGCCATACGGTTCCTTGTCGCCACGCAGAACCGTATGTACAAGCTGGAGAAAAAGACGCTTTCCGTGGAGGAAAAGATGGAGGAGATCCGCCTGGTTTCCAAGGCAAAGCTCATCCTGGTCGAGAAAAAGCATATGACCGAGGATGAGGCGCACCGCTACATCGGAAAAGAGGCCATGGACCACGGAGTTTCAAGGAAAAAGATCGCGGAGTCAATCTTAGCGGAGTTGTGACGATACTGTCACAACTCCTTTGTTTTTTCTTGCTTTGCAACCGAAAATGGAGTAAAATAGTGGGGTAGTCTGAGAGAATTCGGAGATGGATCATGTCACGGGATAATAACGACGCAAGAAGATTATTGGACTATATATTTAAAACGAAGAGCGCCCTCAATTTCGGGGCGTTGTTTTCGGATGGAACAGAGGACTATCGAAGCCCCGCGGAGCCCAAGACCGGGGATGAGGTGACGCTTCGTTTTCGTACCGCCACGGACAATGTGGATTTCGTATATCTGATCATCAACGGAGAACGTATGCGTATGCGCGTGGAGTCCGCGGATGATCTGTTTGATTATTATGCCTGTACCGTTCCGCCGATCTCAAAAACGATGGAATACTTCTTCGAAGTTCATGCCGGAAGCGTGACCTGCTATTACAACAGGATCGGTACGCAGAAGGACTTAAATCCCGATTACAATTTCAGACTGACACCGGATTTTACCGTTCCCGCCTGGGTGCGCGGCGCGGTGATCTACCAGATCTACGTGGACCGTTTTTGCAACGGCGACAAATCCAACGATGTGCTGACCGGAGAGTACTGTTATATCGGTGAGCCGGTGAAGCGTGTGAAGGACTGGTTCAAGACACCGGACGAGATGGATGTGCGTTCCTTCTACGGCGGAGACCTGCAGGGCGTGATGAACAAGCTGGACTATCTGCAGGAGCTCGGGATCGACGTGATCTATTTCAATCCGCTCTTTGTGTCACCGTCCAACCATAAATATGATATTCAGGATTATGATTATATAGATCCCCATATCGGAAGGATCATCCACGATGAGGGCGATATCCTCCCGGAGAACAGCAGGATCAACAAGGAATCCGACCGCTACATTGATCGCGTGACGAACAAGATCAATCTTGAGGCATCCAATCAGCTCTTTATCGAGCTGGTGCAGGAGGCGCACAGACGCGGCATCCGCGTGATCTTAGACGGCGTGTTTAACCACTGCGGATCCTTTAACAAGTGGATGGACAGGGAATGCATCTACGAGTTCCAGGACGGGTATGAGAAGGGTGCCTACGTGGACTACCAGAGCCCGTACAGAAACTTCTTCAAGTTCAATGATCCGTGGCAGTGGCCTTACAATTCCACCTATGACGGCTGGTGGGGACACGATACGCTGCCGAAGCTTAACTACGAGGAATCACCGGAGCTCTATGAGTACATCATGCATGTGGGCGAAAAGTGGGTTTCTCCGCCGTTTAATGCGGACGGCTGGCGACTGGATGTGGCAGCGGACCTCGGCTACACGCCGGAGTTCAACCACAAATTCTGGAAGGATTTCAGAAAGCGCGTGAAGGCGGCAAATCCGGATGCGGTCATCCTGGCCGAGAATTACGGTGACAGCAGGCCCTGGCTTCTGGGAGACGAGTGGGATACCGTAATGAACTATGATGCCTTCATGGAGCCCATCACCTGGTTTTTGACCGGTGTGGAAAAGCACAGCGACGAGTTTCGCGGAGACCTTTTGGGAAATCCGGATGCGTTTACCGGCGCCATGCGGCACCACATGTCGCGCTTTAACCAGAACTCGTTGGAGATCGCCATGAACGAGCTCTCCAACCATGACCACAGCCGATTCCTTACCAGGACCAACCGGCGAGTGGGTCGTTTACACACCATGGGTGCGGAAGCGGCAAGTGAAAATATCAACAAGGGTGTGTTCCGCGAGGCAGTGGTCTTTCAGATGACCTGGCCGGGTGCACCGACCATATATTACGGGGATGAGGCAGGCCTGTGCGGCTGGACGGATCCCGACAACCGAAGGACCTATCCCTGGGGACGTGAGGACAGAGCACTGATCCGCTTCCACAGAGATATGATCCGCATTCACAAGTCCCATGAGGCACTCTTAAAGGGGTCTCTCATGTTCCTCAAGTGCGAGTACAAGGTCATCAGCTACGGCCGGTTTACCAAGAATCAGGCGGTGGTCGTGATCTTAAACAACGACTACGAGGAAAAGGAACTGAAGATTCCGGTGCGAAGACTGGGTGTGCCGGACGGCGGTCTGATGCGCACGCTGATCGTGACCTTGGAGGAGGGTTATACCCTAAAGAGCACGAACTACGTGGTACACAACAATACGGTCATGTACAGGGCGCCGAAAATCTCTGCAACCGTGTTGCTTTATGAGAAGAGAGAATAGAGCATGGATCATTTCGAATTG
>CACZPL010000209.1 GCA_902783015.1 uncultured Lachnospiraceae bacterium | reverse complement strand
GTCGTTGAAATCAAAGGATGCTTTCTTGAGCTTTTCCTCCATCTCGCGGGCTTTCTCGTCGTCGATGGCCATCTGCGCCTTCTCGATAAGGCTTTCCACATCGCCCATGCCAAGGATGCGGCTTGCCATACGATCCGGGTAGAACTGCTCCAGATCCGTCAGCTTCTCGCCCATACCGGCGTAGAGGATCGGTTTTCCCGTCACCGCCTTGATGGAAAGGGCCGCACCGCCTCGGGTGTCGCCGTCCAGCTTGGTCAGGATCACGCCGTCGATACCGACCTTCTCGTTGAAGCTCATGGCCACATTGACCGCATCCTGGCCGGTCATGGCATCTACCGTGAGGATCGTATTTGTCACGGCAACGTTTGCCTTGATCTGCTGCAGCTCCTCCATCATCTGCTCATCGATGTGCAGTCGACCTGCGGTATCGATGAACACGAGGTTTTGCTCATTCTTTGCGGCGTGCTCCATAGCCGCCTTTGCAATATTTACGGGACTGGTTCCGTCCCCCATGGAGAAGACCGGCACACCGACCTTTTCTCCGTTTATTTCAAGCTGCTTGATCGCCGCGGGACGGTACACGTCACACGCAACAAGAAGCGGCTTTCTTCCCTTATTCTTGAACTGACCGGCAAGCTTTGCCACAGTCGTTGTCTTACCGGCACCCTGCAGGCCGCACATCATGACAACGGTGATCTCATTGGCGGGAAGCATGGTAAGCTCCGTGGTCTCGGACCCCATCAGCCTGTCCATCTCTTCCTTTACGATCTTGATGACCATCTGCCCGGGATTCAAGCCCTTCAAGACTTCTTCACCAACGGCACGCTCGGACACGGCAGCAATAAACTGCTTGACCACCTTGAAGTTTACGTCCGCCTCAAGCAGCGCACGCTTTACTTCCTTCATGGCCTCCTTGACATCATCCTCCGTCAGGGTTCCCTTAGAGCGAAGCTTTTTGAATACGTTCTGTAATTTATCGGTTAAGCTGTCAAATGCCACTTTCCACTTCTCCTACAGTTCTTCCATCAACTGTTCCGTCTGCCTGCGCAGCGTTTCCGCCAGCTGCTCACAGTCCTTTTTTCCGCTTAGCAGCGGCTGCAGGGTGTTCACGGTCTCCATGATCCGATCCGCCTGCTCCCGTGCGGCAAGAAATCTCTTTACCAGACTGAGCTTTTCCTCGTAGCCCTCCAGGATCTTGTCGCAGCGATGCACCATGTCGTACACGCCCTGGCGTGAGATGCCATATAAGCCGGCCACCTCAGAGTAGGACATATCGCTTTCCACACAGTCCTCGTATATTTCCTTTTGATGCTCCGTCAGCAGCTCTCCGTAGAAGTCAAAGAGCAGTGACTGCCGTACGATCTTTTCCATCGTTGTACCCACGTAAAGGAATAATACTTTACAAGCCTTGGGTATCATACACAAAAAAAGAGCACCTGTCAAGTGTTTTTTCTTGACAGGTGCGAGATTGCTTGTGTTAAAAGAGCTGTGAGAAATCATAATCTTCGTTGTAGAAGTACCAACGATCCTTAACTTGTATCAAATACACGGTGATTGTCTTAATTCTTTGTACCTTAACACCCCTTGAATTAGTGATATTTGCATTTACACGCTACTCAATTCTGAAAGCTTCCGTAATCTTAGCAGTTTTTCCTCGTTCTGCTTGTACGTAATCATTTAGATCATTAACATCGGCCGGTTGTGACTTTTTAACCTCGTACTTTGTGATCTCAACGTTAGAGAACATCTCCAAGAATTCCTGTGCTAAACCGGGGCGTATAGAAAGATACGGCGGCAAAACATATTCCATTTTTGCAGCGGCTCCCTCCGCTGTTTCGGAATCACTGCTCTTTGCATCATTAATTGCCTGAACAAAGGTCGCAATACACTCTTCCTGCGTCTCTGGTCCATCATTCTTAAGTATTACATTTTTAAACAAATACCAAATACCGAAAACGAGTGCCACCAACAGTAAAATGAAAAAAATTGTACCAATTGCTGACATATTGCCGCTTTTGTGATGCTTCTTGTCCTTTTTATCCTCGTTTTTCTTCTCTTTGATCTGTTCCTTGGTAAGTGAAAACGGTGTGCCGCTTCCACCACCATATACATCCTGTTCGAGATCGGAGTAATCACCCTTCTCCATGTTGGCGCTGATATCCTCATCGATCACAGGTTTCTTCTTCGGACCCTTATTCGATCTTAATTCCAAACCATGCACCTCCGAAAACATGGTGCCTCCGCATTCGGGGCATATGGTTTCGTCATCGGACAGGATCTTCCCGCACTCTTCACATGTCTTCATAAATGACCTCCTCCTTCTCTTTCACCTTTAAAAATGCCCCGAAACCACCTGTTTCGGGGCAACTTCAGCAGTCCGTAGGGGAATCGAACCCCTGTTTTCGCCGTGAGAGGGCGACGTCTTAACCGCTTGACCAACGGACCATTCTCTTGTCGTATCTTCGCGACTACGATAGTATAGCATAGCGACAAAAGGAATGCAAGCTATTTTTTATAATTTATGACCCGATTGATGTTTTTTTCAGCGGAAGCCTTGTCGGATGCGGGAATATCCACCAAGATATACCGTTCCGTATGCCCTCGCATATAGAATTTTCCGTCCTTCTCGACGCATTCCTCCACCAGAACCGAAAGCTCCTCCTCCGCAAACTCCGCTTCATATGCTGCCTTCTGTCTTGCTGTAAGCGCAAGCAAGGTCTCACTGCGGCGATCCTTTTCGGCATCCGTGACCTGCGGCGTCATCAGTGCCGCCGGCGTCCCGCGGCGGGGAGAATACTTAAACACGTGCATCTCATAAAGAGAAAGTGCTTCCAAATTTGCGTAGCACTCCGCAAAATCCTCCTCCGTCTCTCCCGGAAAACCCACGATGATATCCGTCGTGATAGCAGGTCGATCAAAATATGTACGCAGCCG
>CACZPL010000208.1 GCA_902783015.1 uncultured Lachnospiraceae bacterium | reverse complement strand
TTCCGGATGAGCGCGTTGTACTCCACGGCGTGGGAGGGAGATTCACCCTGCGGGCAGATGCAGTTGACGGTGATGCCGAACTGGTCGAGTTCCTTGGCGGCAGCCCAGGTGAGGCCGACCATGGAAGCCGTCGACGCGCTGTAGCCGTCATTATTGGCGAGGCCCGTCCATGCGTCGCTCGACACATTGATAATCCGGCCATATCCCTGCTCCTTCATATAAGGAAGCGCAAAATGCATCAGCGCGACAGCCCCTTTTGCGCGGCTCCCCATGAAGAGGTCCCAGTTCGCCTCATCCATAGTCGCGATATCGCCGATCCCCATGCCGGCGGCATTGTTGACGATGATGTCAATCCGGCCCCAGGTATCGATGGCAGTCTTTACCATCTTCTCGGCGGTCTCCCAGTTGGAGCAGTCCCCGAAGAACGGGACGGCTTCTCCGCCCTCCGCGATGATCGCGTCGGCCGCAAGACGCGCGTCGCCCTTCAGACGGCAGAACTCCTCCCAGTCCTCGGCGGGCATATCTTCCTTGTGATATTTCTGCGCGCTCTCTCCGTTCGGCTTGCGGTTGTTGGTGATGACCTTTGCGCCGAGTCTTGCGAGACCGAGGGCAATGCCCTTGCCGATTCCCTGTCCGGAACCTGTGACGATGGCTACTTTTCCTTCGAGATATTTTTCTGCCATGATTTTCTCCTTATCTTTTTTTGCAGTACGCCGGGCTCTATGCTCCCGGCCACTGCGTTTTTCACTCCCTGCGGATCCTTTCAAAGATCCGGCCCTGCTATCAACTGAACACTATTATTGCAGGAGAGCAGGTTTCTTGATACATATATCCTGCAGACATTAATCCGTATCTGCAATTATTATCAGTTGTTCTTTACCGCGTCAATTTCTTCCTGTGTGAAACGGAAGCCGTAATTCGCGAACTGCATTCCGACACAGATACAGAGAACACCGATGATGAACGGCCAGTTTCTTATCTTTGCTGCATTTTCAGCCATATGCTGCCTCCTCATGCTGTCATCAGACAATTGTTTTCGTTTCTGTTCAAGCGCGCTTTGAACGAATCGATTAAAGAAAATATAGTCGCAAAAACCGCTCTGTTATATAATAGTTGTGCGGATTATATAACGATTCTGCAAAGTTTTTCGAGGAGGAAGACACCAACTTAGCCCGATCCTGCCGGAGTAATGGGAGAGGAGGCCGCCGTGATCGAATTAAATGATGAAGAGATTATGGACATTGTGTACGATTCCTGGCATATCCCGATCGGAATCTTTGACAGCGACGGCACACTTCAGAAGCTGTTTTTTGCAGGCGGGGAGCGGCAGACGCAGTTCTATCTGGAAGACAGCGCTTCCGTTCTCCGAAAGGAGAGGGGTGCCGGGACGCCGGTTCTCCGCTTTGATATAAAGGGTTCCTGCTGGTGCCTGATTCCCCTCGAAGTGCAGTACCTTCTGTTTGGGCCGGTGCAGACCGGTCGAAATCCGGCGTACCCGTATGAAGGCGTTCCTGAACACACGTGGAACGGGTTCCGTGAGATCGCCCGCTGCCTGATTTCACTTCTTCTTGGGAAAGAGATCCCACTGATCGAAAAGCAGGAGACGTATACAGAGGAGCGTACCATCAGACAGATGCTCCGGACGGACCGGGAGAAAAATGCGCTGAACAGTTTTGATGAGATCTATGACTGTGTGCGGAGGGGGGATCTGAAGCAGCTGGAGAGTCTGCTCGGATCCGGTGAATTCGCGGCGTATCTCGACAGGGTTATGGGAAATATGAGTGATGCCAGAACGGTATTCCAGTTTAACCTGGCGAAAACGCACCACTCGGCGCAGGACGCGTCCGTCGCCCTGCAGGATCTGGCGCTCCTCGTGAATTTGTACCTGACAGAAGAAAAAAAGTACCGTTCGCTCGCCGCATATAAGGCAGGAATGCACAGAATGCTGTATGATTTTACGCGGTATGTCAGCTACGCGGTATGTCAGCCAAATCAGGGATGGCCGCCACACACCTTTGGTAAACAAAGCCCAGTTATATATTAATGAGAATTTATACACACAGATCAGTGTAGAGGAGATCGCGAAGCACTGCATGGTCAGCATCTCCACACTGCAGCACCGCTTCAAGGAGGAGACCGGAATGTCCGTAACAGACATGATCCGGGCAAAAAAAGTGGAAAAAGCCGGCTTCTTCTTAAAACACACCAATATATCCTGCGGCGACATCGCCTACCGCATGGGCTACGGCTCCCAGAGCTTCTTCATCCGCCAGTTCCGCAAAGTCACCGGCATCACCCCCATGGAATACCGCACCAGATGAGTCAGAAGTGAGTCAGAAAGGGACGGTTCTTTTTGACTCATTGTATGCAATTAGATTGGATGAAACACCTCTCGTTGATGCATTTGCTCGAAGCCGACGTGTGAATCAACAAAAAAGAGTCAAAAAGAACCGTCCCCTTCTGACTCATTGTATGCAATGAGTCAAAAAGAACCGTCCCTTTTTGACTCACTTCTGACTCACATATAGTACAGTGCGGTCATAAGAGGCATCGTGACGAGGCACGCCGCGGTTGTGATTGTGTTAATGGCCATGGCGTACTGCGCTT
>CACZPL010000207.1 GCA_902783015.1 uncultured Lachnospiraceae bacterium | reverse complement strand
GCTCATGTGGGCCGGTTATGATATCGTGGGCGTGATGAAGGAAAGTCTTAAGGTTCCCGTGGGCTTTGACACGGACGTGAACGGATCACTTCTGGGCGAGGTGACCTGGGGCGCGGCGAAGGGGCTTTCGGACGTGCTCTACATCACGATCGGCACCGGCGTGGGTGGAGGCATCCTCTCCGGCGGAAGGGTGGTACACGGCATGCTTCACCCCGAGCTTGGTCATATGAGACTTGTGAAGGCGGAGAATGATCCCTATGAAGGAAAGTGTCCGTTCCACGGTACCTGCCTGGAGGGCCTGGCCGCGGGACCTGCCATTGAGGCAAGATGGGGGGCGCCCGCAAGGGAGCTGATCGATAAAGAAGAGGTTTGGGAACTGGAGAGCTATTATATCGCACAGGCGCTGGCAAATCTGATCCTTACCATCAGTCCGAAAAAGATCATTCTGGGCGGCGGTGTGATGCATGTGGAGAAGCTGTTCCCAATGATCAGAAAGAAGGTGCTTGAGAATCTAAACGGTTACCTTGTGACAAAGGAGCTTGACGATATCGATCATTATATCATCCCGGCAGGCTTAAACGACGATCACGGGATCATGGGTGCGATCAAGCTGGCGATGGACGCGGAATAACGTGAGAAGGGGGTTATGAAACATGACGATATACGAAGGGAAATCTGTATTTGAGGGTGTTGCCATCGGCAAGATCAGCGTGTATACGAAATCGGAGCAGTCGGTAAAGCGTACCAAGGTGGAGGATACCGAAGCCGAGAAGGCGCGCTATGCATCCGCCAGGGAGACGGCGATCGAGCAGCTGAAGGCGCTCTATGAGAAGGCCGTAAAGGAGGTCGGTGAGTCGGGGGCCGAGATCTTCGAGGCACACCAGCTCATGGTGGATGATGAGGACTACATCGAGTCGGTGGAAAACATCATCGACACCGAGGGCGTGAACGCGGAATACGCCGTGGCGCAGACCGGAGACAATTTTGAAAAGATGTTCCTCGAGATGGAGGAGGAGTATTTCCGTGGAAGAGCTGCGGATATCAAGGATATCACGGAGAGGATCATCTCCGCTCTCGCGGGCGCGGGCACGGGCGGTATCGAGTCGGAGGAACCCGTGATCGTGGTGGCGGACGACCTGGCACCCTCGGAGACGGTGCAGATGGACAAGGACAAGATCCTCTCCTTTGTGACGGTGCACGGCTCGGCCAATTCCCATACCTCTATTTTGGCAAAGACCATGAGCATCCCGGCGCTGATCGGCTGTCCGGTGCCGCTCTCGGACGAGGTGAACGGAAAGCTCGCCGTGGTGGACGGCTACGAAGGAAAGCTCTATGTGGAGCCCGACGAGGAAGTGCTCGCGGCAAAGAAGAAGCTCCTGCTCGAGGAGGAGGAAAAGAAGAACCTCTTAGAGCGCTTAAAGGGCAAGGAAAATGTGACCTTGGACGGTCAGAAGATCAATATCTACGCAAACATCGGAAACACCAAGGACCTCGGTCTGGTGCTGAAAAACGATGCGGGCGGCATCGGACTTTTCCGCTCGGAGTTTATCTACCTCGGCTCGGATGATTATCCGACGGAGGAGGAGCAGTTTGCGATCTACAAGCAGGTAGCGCAGACCTTAGCCGGCAAGAAGGTGATCATCCGGACGCTGGATATCGGCGCGGACAAGCAGGCGGATTATTTCAAGCTTCCGCAGGAGGAGAATCCGGCCATGGGCCTTCGCGCGATCCGTATTTGCCTCACCAGACCGGAGGTGTTTACCACGCAGCTTCGCGCGATCCTGCGCGCCAGCGCCTTCGGTAAAGTATCGATCATGTTCCCCATGATCATCTCGGTGGATGAGGTAAAGAAGATCAAGGCCATTGTCGAGGATGTGAAAAAGAGTCTGGATGCGGACGGCATCGCTTACGACAAGGAGATCGAACTCGGTATCATGATCGAGACGCCGGCGGCCGTGATGATGGCGGATGAGCTTGCGGAGGAGGTGGACTTCTTCAGCGTGGGTACCAACGATCTGACGCAGTACACGCTGGCCATCGACAGACAGAACCAGTCGCTGGATGCGTTCTATGATTCGCACCACCCGGCAATTTTGAAGATGCTTCAGATGATCGCGGACGCGGCACACAGACACGGTGCCTGGGCCGGGATCTGCGGAGAGCTCGGCGCGGATCTGTCGCTCACGAAGGAATTTCTTGCCATGGGCTACGATGAACTCTCGGTATCTCCCGGCAGGGTGCTGCCGATCCGAAAGACCGTGATCGAGACGAATGTGGCGGAGTATAAAAAGGAAAAAGGCGTATGAGAGAATGGACGCGGGAAGAAAAATACAGATATTTAAAGGATCCCCAGGAGATAAAACCGCTCTACGACCG
>CACZPL010000206.1 GCA_902783015.1 uncultured Lachnospiraceae bacterium | reverse complement strand
AGCTTCATCAGCTCGGCGGAAAGGCGCTCTGCCTCGGCACCGGCCGTACCGTCCGTATTCAGCTTGATATTTGCCTGTCTGTCCATGGGTCTCATTATACCCCGAAATGTCACCGGAAACAACCAAAAGTCTTGTCAATCCCCTTTTTTTTTGGTATAATATCTCGAATAATAGTGCATCCGAAAACGACAAATGGGGAGTCGCGATTATGGAGATTACAAACAAAAAACGGGGATTTTATACCACGATTGCAGTCATTTTTTCAATCGTCTTTATTTTTGCGCTCGTATGCCTTTTTTCCGATATCATTGACGTGGACTACAGTGATTCTCTCGTCGACCTCTCCGGCACCTGGCACGTCGGCGAGACTGTCGACGGAGCTCCCATCCGGCACAAGGAATTAAAAAAAGGCGAGAGCATCGTCATCACTTCCAACACACAATTTCTTCCGCAGAGCACCAATGCCGCCACGCTGATGATCGTCACGGACAGCTGCACGGTAGAGGCGTTCTGCTATGACACACCGCTCTACTCCTACGGCCTGGAGGAGTACAAAAACCACGGGCTTGTCGGAAGCGGTACACATATGATCCCATTTCCCGATGAATACATGGGACAGCCGGTCACCATCCGGCTCACCGCCGCAAGAAACGGTGCCAAGCTGGACACCCACGGTTCCGCTTACGGAGACATCGAGGCCATTGCCCGCTCCTTTTCACAGCGAAAGGGGGTTGCCATGATCGTGTCCGGGTTTTTGATTGTCTTTGGCTTCATGCTGATCTTTCTCCAGTTCGTTTTTTACAACAAATCGAGGTTTTCCCCGGATTTTGTCATCCAGGGACTCCTGCTTTTGGATATCGGTCTCTTTTTGGCCTGCTACAACAATCTCATGCGTTTTGTCATACGGGATGACATCACCAACACCTACGCCCTGTACATCACGCTGATCTTTATCCCGTATCTGATCTACATGTCACAGCTGTCCAGCAGGAAGCAGACAAAGACCGCCATCAACAATATCATTTTGATCGCGGACATCACCATTGCCGTGGGTTTAAGCATTTTGAATTCCACCGGCAAGATCTACATCAATGAGCTTTCCGGCATGATCTGTCTGTTTGTCACGTTCCATATCTTCTTCACTCTTCTTTGGATGCTGTTTACGGGCTTTCGAAAGCGCGAGAACGAACAGCTTTATTCCTACGCTACACTGGCCAGCCAGACGGTACGCCTCGGACTCTGTGTGCTCACCTTCTGCTGCCTTTTGGAGCTGATCGTGTGGAAGCTGGGATTATCCCGGCGTCTGATGCCGGAATCGGACGTGCGCGGTCTGATCGTGATACCGGGCGCGCTGGTACTCGCCGGTTGTATCTTCATCGGCTATTTCTACCACTGCGTTGCCATCACCAAGGATGCGGATATCTCCGAAAAGCTGAAAGATCTTGCCTACACGGATAAGCTGACCGGTCTTTCCAACCGTGCGCACTGTGAACGTGTGATGGCAAAGCTGCAAAGCGAGCAAAAGGACTGCCTTGTGATCAGTCTCGACTTGGACGGCTTAAAGGCGATCAACGACCGGCTCGGGCACCAGAGCGGTGATCGGTACATTTCCGGCTTTGCCGAATTATTAAGAGAAAGCTTTTCGGACGCCGCACTCTGCGGACGCATGGGCGGCGATGAATTCATCATCATCCTGGAAGGCTTGAACAGGATGCATTGCAATTCGGGCCTGCAGCTTTTGGCCGCCAATGTCAAGACTGCCGACGCCTTTGATTACCGGTATTCCTATGGATTTGCCGGCACAGACGAGGTAAAAGACAAGCATCTTCAGGCCGTGTACATGCTTGCGGATGAGCGCATGTATGCCATGAAGGACGATCACCACCGGACAGATCCGCGTATGTCGGCTGTTCCGGTTTAGATCTTTGGAGGTTTTATGTTTCGAAAGAAAGTATTGATATTGATCATATTTTCATTTGCGCTCACCTTCGCTGTTGGGTATTTTTCGCGTGTGACGACCCAGTCTCATTATCTTTCCTATAGTTTTGAGGATGGATTTCAGGTCACCTTAAACGACAGGGATCTCGGCGTATGCAAGGATTCGCATCTACGCCATTTCATCAGAGAAAAGCTTAATGAGGGGGATGTGATCTCCGTCGCAGCCACCCTCCCCGACCGCGGAGAGATCGCAGCTCCCGCCCTCTATTTCAGAAGCAGTTTCTGCGCTTTTGAGCTTTTGGTGGATGATGAGCTGTTCAAGAGCTACTCCATGGGCGACCTTCGCGATCACAAATTCATCGGAGAGGACGTGCATATCATTTCCCTGCCGAAGGATTACATCGGAAGGTCCATCACGATTCGGATCTATCCCACCTCCTTCGGTGTCACCTCCCTGATCCGCGATTACACCTTCGGCGACTACGAGGATTTGGAGCACCGTTTCATCCACCGGTATTTCGGAGCCCTGAATGCCGGCTCCGTCTCCTTTCTGCTGGGTTTGATCCTCCTTTTGATCTCCACGATCTTCTCGATCGCCCGGGTTGAAAACATGCAGACACATATGGCGATCTCTCTGATCTTCATCGCCCTCGGGTTACTGCTTCACAATTATTACGGTCTCGTCTTTTTGTACGGTGACAGTTCGGAGTCTTCGACCATGTTCTATACCGTCCTCATGGTGACCTTGCCGTTGATCCTGCAGTATAACCGCACGATCTACAAAAACGCAAAGAGCAAGCTCATCCTCATTCCGGAGATCACCTGCGATCTGTACTGCTTCGCCCGTATCCTCCTGCATGCCACCGGCGTGCTGTATTACAATCAATTATTCCCGCTGTTCATCATTCCCATCATTCTGTGCTGCTTCATCATGCACCGGAGTTATTTTGCACAGCGCGATGCCGGTCTGCTGGATGAGCCGAAGAAGATCCAGTATACGGGACTGTTCCTCGGCATCTTCTTCCTCATGATCGCCTGGATGATGATCAAGCTGTCCATGATCCTGCCGGATCCCTATGCATATAGAATGGATCTGCTTTCAACGCATGCGTTCTCTGTCAGCGTCATGTTTGTACTCTTCTCCAACGTGATCATCTTCCTCTGGACCTCGGCTGCTTCCTTCAATCAGGACGAGCAGTACGATGTGCTTACCCGGGTGGCTTACGAGGATGTGCTGACGGGGCTCTCCAATCGGGCCAGTCTGGACCGTTCCCTCGATCACCTGCAATCCGAGGTCTCCGACTACTGCATCATCAGTCTGGATATCAACTACCTGAAAAAGACCAACGATACCTACGGACATACCTACGGGGATCTTTTGCTGAAGAACTTTGCCTCGGCTCTGAAGGAGACCTTTAAGAACGAGACCGCCTGCGGACGCACGGGCGGCGACGAATTCGTGGTGCTCTCCCGCTCCACGGATCCGGTAAAGATCTCGCGTATGCTGTCGGAGCTCGATGAGCGCCTGGCTGTTCTCACCCAATCGGATGAGGATCCTCTCAAATACAGAGTTGCCTACGGCTATGCCTTCCGCCACGAAAAGGACAGCGCGCACAACGTATATCTGCTGGCGGATCAGCGCATGTATGAACACAAAGCCAAGATCAAAGCACAGCGATAAATGAAATAAAAAAAGCCCCGCAGGGCTTTTTTTATTTGGTACCGAAGATCCTGTCTCCCGCATCTCCGAGGCCGGGACAGATATAGGCATCCGCGTTTAAGCAACGATCGATCTGTGCCACATAGATCTGTACATCCGGATGTACGGACGCTACACGCTCCAGGCCTTCCGGCGCGGCTATGATCGTCATATACTTGATATGTGTGCCGCCGGCACCCTTGATCTGTGTGATGGCATCCTCCGCGGAACCGCCGGTCGCCGTCATGGGGTCCATCACGATGATCAGACGATCCTCGATGGGCTTCGGCAGCTTGCAGTAATATTCCTGCGGAATATGTGTATCCTCGTCACGGTACATGCCGATATGACCGACCTTTGCGGTTGGACAGAGGGTAAGCATGCCGCCCACCATGCCGAGACCTGCCCGAAGGATCGGTACAAGCGCCAGCTTCTTTCCGGCGAGCATGGGGCTCATGCAGGTTTCGATCGGCGTTTCGATCTCCACATCCTCAAGCGGCAGATCCCGCAGGGCCTCGTAGCCCATGAGCATGGAAACCTCCTCCACAAGCTTGCGGAATTCGTTGGTTCCGGTGTTTTTATCCCGCAGCATGGAAATCTTATGCGCGAGCAACGGGTGATTGATAAGTGTAATATTATCTCTCATTTTGCCACCTCCGCTTTCATCAGTTATAGTCTAATTATATTATACTTCTATGGTGCCGTCAAACACAACATTTGCCGGGCCTGTCATATATACGGTGTTTTCTTCCTTGTCCCAGCGGATGGAAAGCTCTCCGCCCAATAAACGGATCGTGACCTCGTCATCCGTATAATCATTTAATATACAGGCAACCACAGAGGCGCAGGCTCCCGTGCCGCAGGCAAGCGTCTCACCGGTACCGCGTTCCCACACGCGCATCTTTACATAGTCTCTCTTTACCAGCTCCACGAATTCCGCATTTACCCTGCGCGGGAACATGGGGTTTTCCTCAAACTGCGGTCCGATCACGTCGAGATCAAAGGTGTCCACGCTGTCCACAAAGCTGATGCAGTGCGGATTACCCATGGAGACACAGGTGATACGATAGGGAGCACCGTTTATCGTGACGGGCGCGTTGACGATCGCATTGTCGGCATCGACACCGCAGGCTCTTACATGTGCCTTCTTATCCTTTGAGACATACGCTTCCGCATCCTTCAGACGCACGGGGATCTCTCCGGGTTCGAGGATGGGCGCCCCCATATTGACGGTCACGCTCTCCACAGTACCGCGATCCCCCGGATTCTCCCTTTTGATCTTAAAACGCAGATATTTGATTCCGGCCAGAGTCTCGACAGAGACCTCCTCCTTGTCCGTAAGGCCGTAGTCATACACATATTTCCCGACACAGCGGATCCCGTTGCCGCACATCTCGGACTGAGAACCGTCCGCGTTGTACATATCCATGGTAAAATCCGCCTTGTCCGATGGCTTGATCAGGATCAGACCGTCGGAGCCGATTCCGAAATGTCTGTCGCTGATACGACGGGAAAGCTCTGCCGGGTTTTCCACCGTCTCCTTCAGACAGTTTACATAGACATAATCGTTGCCGAGTCCTTCCATTTTTGTAAAGTTCAGTTTCATTGTGTTTCCTCCGTTAATAGCTTGTACAGTGTCGGCTGAAAGTGAAACTCCTCAGCCAGCTCCTCAGCCTTCTTCAGCTCCGTTTGTTTGACCGACGCCGGTGTGACGGGACGTCTGACCGCACGGATCAGAATATTCTTCGGCGTGTGCTCAAAATCCACAAATTCGAGCAGCTGTGTTTTATAGCCGCTTGCCTCAAGCAGCTTGGCGCGGATCGCATCCGTAGCCAGTGCCGAAAAACGCTCCTTTATAATACCATAATCCGAGAGTGCCGAAAAGTGTTCTGTTTTCATCTGAGCATTCAGCTCGTGCTGACAACAGGGGACGGAAAAAATCAGTTTCGCCCTCCAGGCGACGGCGCTTGCAAGCGCATAATCCGTTGCCGTGTCGCAGGCATGCAGGGTGACCACCATGTCTACCGGAAACGGCGCTGTATAACCGTTAATGTCTCCCACCTCAAAGCGCAGGTTTTCATAGCCGTATTTTGCGGCCGCATCGTTGCACTTTTTGATCACATCCTTTTTTAAATCCAGTCCGATGATGTGGGCCTCGATTCCCATGATCCTTGTCAGATAATAGTAGATCACAAAGGTCAGGTAAGACTTGCCGCAACCGAAATCGATGATGTTTAAGCTCCGAAAATCTCCCTTCTTTACCTCATCGTGGATCAGCTCCAGAAAGCGGTTGATCTGCCGGAACTTGTCATACATGGTCTTTACGACTCTGCCGTCCTTGGTGAATACGCCCATGTCGTAAAGCGGCGGAACATCCGCCCCCTCCGGTATGAGATAGTTCTTCTCACGGTTGTGCGTCTGCTTCCCGCTCCGACAGCCTGATGCTGTGAGCGCGTTCCCGCTATCCTGTCTTTTCAGCTTATGGTTCACCGCACCGTCCTTCGAGATGAGCAGGATATGCTCTCCGCTCTTCCCCCAGGCATTGACCTGACGAAAACTGCCTTCGATCAGATCCGCGCAGACCGCGACAAACTCATCCTCCCGAAAATTCAGGTGAAACACCTGCGTCTGCGTATACCTGCTCGCCTGAAATCCTCGCTCCGTTTTCTCGATCACGATCCTCTTATATTCAGATGTCTTCTTCGCCGGCTTGCTGACGACCAGCTTTTCAGCCTGATCCGCCGCAACCCTTTCCAAGGCTTCCGATAAAGTCATAGCATTTATACTCCAAACAGGTTTACGGGTGTGACAAGGGTGCAATATCCGAAAATGATATAAATTTTCGGATTTGCACCCTTGCACACCAGTAAACCGTCCTATTCAGTTACAATACTTTCGACAAAAAATCCTGCAACCGCGGATTTTTCGGATTACCGAAGAACTCCTCCGGCGGCGCACTCTCCAGGATCTGCCCCTCATCGATAAAGACAACACGGTTTGCAACCTCTCTGGCGAAGCCCATCTCGTGTGTCACGATGATCATGGTCATGCCCTCCTTCGCAAGGGCCTTCATAAGATCCAAAACCTCACCCACCATCTCGGGATCGAGAGCCGAGGTCGGCTCGTCAAACAGGATCACCTCCGGGTTCATGGCAAGCGCCCGGACAATGGCAACTCTCTGCTTCTGTCCGCCGGATAAGGTGGAGGGATAAACATCCGCCTTGTCCTCAAGGCCGATCCGTTTTAACAGCTGCATGGCAGCCTCATGCTGATCTGCCTTGATCTTCTCCTGGGTTGTCTCGATGGGAAGCAGCGGCTTCTTCTCCTTTCGGAACAGGTTTTTCACCTTGATACCGAAATTCGTCCGCTTGATCGAGCGGAGCATCTGCTTTTCCACATAAACCGGTGCGAGCATGATATTCTCGATCACCGTTTTGTTGTTGAAAAGGTTAAAGTGCTGAAACACCATGCCCATACGGCGCCGATGGATATTGATATTCACCTTCGGATCCGCGATATCCACACCGTTGAAGATGATCTGTCCGCCTGTGGGATCCTCCATACAGTTCAAGCACCTGAGAAAGGTACTCTTACCGGAGCCCGAGGGACCGATCACAACCATGATATCGCCCTTTTCGATCTTCACGGAAATGCCGTTTAAGACATTCTTCCCGCCGAAATGTTTTTCGAGGTCAATGACGTCTATCACTCTTCCTGAGGCTCCTTTCCATCAGTTTGATACCGAGGCTGATGAGCAGCACCAGCACGATATAGATCAGTGCCATCACAATGTAAGGCACCATGAATTCATAGCTGTTGGATCCGATGTAGTTGAAAGCCACATACAGATCCGTTGCACCCACAAAGCTCACCACGGAGGTGTCCTTGATCAGCGCGATAAACTCGTTGCCGAGTGTCGGCAGGATATTCTTCACGGCCTGCGGGATCACGATCTTGATCATGGAGGTGGAAAAGGAAAGTCCCACCGCACGTCCGGCTTCCAGCTGACCGCCGTCCACCGAGAGGATACCGCCGCGCATGATCTCCGAAGCGTACGCGCCGGAGTTTAAACCAAACACCAAAATAGCGACCTCCACGCCCGTCATGTGTCCGCCGAAGAGCGGAAGCAATACATAGTAAGCGATCAAAAGCTGAACCACGATCGGTGTGCCGCGGAATAAGGCTACGTAAAAGCTGCATATCGCATTGAGAACCCGCGGCAGCCGTTTGTACTTCGGCACCACGCGAACCGTCGCGATCAGTGTACCGATCACGATACCGATCAAAAGCCCTAAAACGGCGATTAGAAGGGTGTTTCTCAACCCTTCTAATACCTTGACATACCCCTTATAGGTAATGAACATCTCTATGAACTTGTCAACCTTCGCTCCGAAGCCGCCCATAGTTTATCCTTACTGCATTTTATTGATAGAATCTGTTATGCACTTCGCCGGTGCGGAGTCGATGATCACGAAGTTGATGTTGCCGTTGATCATATCCTGCACTGCGAGAGAACCGTTCTTGTAGCCGACAGAGGTAACCGGGAAGCCGTCAAAGCCCCAGTCTGCATCGCCCTCTACATAGAACTGACCGGTGGTACCGTTCTGCACGCCCACCTTGGTATTCGCATCCTTACCCTTGATGATAGCCTCTACGGAAGCAGCATCCGTGCATGCGTCAAATTCGGTGTTGTCAGCCTTTACAACAAGTCTCTGGGAAGCGTTGTAATAAGGCTTGGAGAAGGTTACATATTCCTCGCGGTCCGGCTTGATGGTAAGACCTGCCATTGCGATATCGCACTTGTGCTGGCCTACGGAAAGACATACCGCATCAAAGTCCATGTTCTGGATCACGAGCTCTTTGCCGAGCCTGTCGGCAAGCAGCTTTGCGATCTCCATATCGATCCCGTAGTAATCCTCGCCCTGTGTATACTCGAAGGGCTCAAATGCCGCATTGGTTGCAACCACGAGCTGATCCTTGCTCTCGTCGAGTGTTGCGCTCTTTACGGCCTCCGGTGCTCCGTCGCCGAAGTACTTGTTACAGATCTTGTCAAAGGTTCCGTCGTTCTGGATCTCGGTGATAAAATCGTTCACGCTGGTAAGAAGCTCCGCCTGGTCCTTATCTACACCAAACGCGTACTCCTCCTGCGTCAGATCGATCTGGATCACCTTTGCGCCCTTGACTTCTTCTTTCTTTTCTCCGCAGCCCGTGAGCAGCGAAAGCCCGCACACAGCCGTCAGACATACTGCAAGCAGTTTCTTTAATTTCATTTTCTTCAACATCCTTTCATAATTAAAATAGCACATACTCGACAAGTATAGCATAAACTTCTGAAAATGCAAGTAAAAAAGCGGGTTTTTTCCGCTTGCACTTTCTTTCGGTTCTGATTATAATCACTTGTAGACTTTTTTCAAGACAAGGAGAACATTATGGCAAAGATTCGCACCAGATTTGCACCGAGTCCCACCGGACGTATGCACGTGGGCAATTTAAGAACAGCGCTTTACGCATATTTGATCGCAAAGCATGAGGGCGGAGATTTCATCCTCCGCATTGAAGATACAGACCAGGAACGCGAGATGGAGGGCGCTGTGGATATCATCTACCGCACGCTTGAAAAGACGGGCCTTGCGCATGATGAAGGTCCCGACAAGGACGGCGGCGTCGGCCCCTACATCCAGAGCGAGCGCCAGAAGCAGGGCATCTACCTGGAATATGCAAAGCAGCTGATCGAGAAGGGCGAGGCCTACTACTGCTTCTGCGACGAGGAGCGTTTGAAAAACTTAAAGACCGAGGTTGTGGAGGGCAAGACCATCTCGCGCTACGACAAGCATTGCCTCTCCCTGTCAAAGGAAGAGATCGAGGCAAACCTCGCAGCGGGAAAGCCTTATGTCATCCGCCAGAACAATCCGACGGAGGGAACAACCACCTTCTCCGATGAGCTCTACGGAGATATCACCGTGGACAATGCGGAGCTCGACGACATGATCCTGATCAAGTCCGACGGCTTCCCGACCTACAATTT
>CACZPL010000205.1 GCA_902783015.1 uncultured Lachnospiraceae bacterium | reverse complement strand
GTGGCACAGCGCGAACAGGTCTTTAAGAAATCAAAGGAAGAGATCAAGAAGATCGCCACCGACGGTGCTGCACTCTTAAAGCAGCTGGCCGATGAAGCGGGCGCTCCCTATCAGTTTGAGTATTCTCCCGAAAGCTTTACCGGTACCGAGCCGGAATACGCGCTCGAGGTTTGCAACGCAGTGCTTGACGTGTGGCAGCCCACACCGGACAGAAAGGCGATCATCAACCTTCCCGCCACGGTGGAGATGTCCATGCCGCATGTCTATGCGAGCCAGATCGAATATATGAGCAAGAACATGAAATATCGCGAGAATGTGATCCTCTCCCTGCATCCGCACAACGACCGCGGCTGCGGAGTCGCTGATGCTGAGCTCGGATTGCTCGCCGGCGCAGACAGGATCGAGGGTACGCTGTTCGGCAACGGAGAGCGCACCGGTAACGTGGATATCATTACACTTGCATTAAATATGTACACACACGGCGTGGATCCGCAGTTAGACTTCTCCGACATGCCGAGAATTCAGGACGTATACGAACGCCTGACGGGCATGCAGATCTATCCGCGTGAACCCTACTGCGGTCAGCTTGTATTTGCGGCTTTTTCGGGTTCTCACCAGGATGCGATCGCAAAGGGCATGAAGCACCGCGAGGAGGATCCCGACCAGATGTGGACCGTACCGTATCTTCCGCTCAATCCGACGGATGTGGGCAGAAAGTACGACGGCGATGTGATCCGTATCAACAGCCAGTCCGGCAAGGGCGGTATCGGATTCCTCTTAGAGACAAAGTACGGCTTTAACCTTCCGCCTTCCATGCGAGAGGATCTGGGCTACACGGTGAAGGGTGTTTCCGACCGCGAGCACAAGGAGCTCTCACCCAGCGAGGTTTTGGATATCTTCAAGGAAACCTATGTAAATAAGAGCAAGCCCATTGAGCTGTTGGAGAATCATTTCCAACAGGTGAACGGGATCGATGCGGAGATCACCATCGAGGTGGATGGCGTGCACAAGGTATATCACGGCCACGGAAACGGCCGTCTGGATGCGGTATCCAACGCGATCATGAAGCATTTTGATATTAAATTTGACATTTCAACCTACAGCGAGCACGCACTGTCTCTCGGATCGAATTCCCAGGCCTGTGCTTATGTGGGTATTTCGGTAGAGGGAACGAACGGTATCACCTGGGGCGCGGGTATCCGCGACGATATCATCGATGCATCCGTGCAGGCGCTGATCTCGGCGTTAAACCGCACAAAGCTGATCAAGAAATAGTATCATTTTCTTGTCAAGTATTGGCGGATATGTTAAAATAAACGTATCTATGTGGGGTTACGTGCTGGAGGGTTACTTATGATCTTTGTAGAGGCAGATGATTTAAAATACGGGATGCGGCTCGCGAAGCCGATCTACAATAAGTCCGGTGTTTTGCTTTACGAGCGCAACACAAAGCTCTCGCTGCAGGGCATTGAGAGCGTCAAGAATTTCGGGCTGTTGGGCCTTTATATCTTGGAGCCCGCAGAACCGGTTCCGCCGCTCACGGACGAAGACCTCGATTTTGAACGCTTCCAGACTATGGCTGTGTTCAGCATTCGAGAGGAACTCGACAACATCATCGCGGGCAAGGACCCGGTAAACCTGAACCGTCTGGTGCATGCGATCATCACCAATTACGGCAGGCTGGATCACAGGATCTCCTTTACGCAGAATTTAAGAAGTACCACGGATTATGTGTACAAGCACGTGATCAATGTGGGTATCCTGTGTGCGCTGATCTCGGCGCAGCTTCGCATGACCGCGGATGACCAGAAGGATCTGGTGCTTGCGGCACTGCTGCACGATATCGGAAAGCTGATGCTTCCGAACAAGGTAAAGGAAAAATACGACGACTACGATACAAACGACCTGATCATCGTCAAGAAATTCCAGAACGACGGTCTGGGACTGATCGGGCCGGAGACGGGTATCTCGGCAGAGGTCAGAAGGATCGTATCCCAGATGCACAAGATGGAATACGGCAACGGCGTACAGGACGGCGTAGTGATCAAGGGCACCAAGGTGCTCAAGGTGGCGAACCTGTTTGATACCATGACGGCTATGAAGCTGAAGCAGGAGCAGACCTCCGAGATCGCGGCGATCAAGTATCTGCTCATGAACAAGGACGAATTCGACGAGGAGATCGTGGGGGCGCTCATCAAGAGCATCAAGATCCTTACACCGGGTGTGTGTATCGAACTTTCCAACCGCGAGAAGGGCCTTGTATTAACGGAGAACCAGAACAACATCTTAAGACCCATGGTGCTTTCGTTCTCCACCAATAAGATATACGATCTTTCCAATAACGGTGTTTACCGCCGCTACCAGATCGTGGACATCATGAAGACCATGGATAACCGGATCAAGGTTGACAAGGCAAGACTTGAAGAGTACATGAATCAAAGATAGCTAATAAAGGGGCGCAAGAAACGCGCCCCTTTCCTGTAAAACCGATGATTGCGAGGAACAATATGGCGAACGCATATCAGGAGAGCGCGGATTTTCTTGTTGCGGCAAGGGATGAGGTGCACGAAAGAGAAAACATATCGACGGAGCTTTCGCAACTTTCCGCTGAGAAGAAAAAGCTTGTGAGAAGCATTGCCTCCGAGGAAAAGTCCATCTCGGATGAGATCACGAACACCGTGAAAAAGAGAAGGCAGCAGATCGCGAGTACTTACGATGACCGTATCGACACCAATCGCGACAAAAAGCAGAAGGTGACGAGTAAGCGCGAGAAGAAAAAGGAACAGCGCATGAATGAGCGCTATAAGCACGAGACCAGACATCTGCGGGAGAGCTCCGAAGACCTGAATATTGAGATGAAGACAATGCTCAGGAAAAACGGGGTTCCGTCCTTCTGCGGAAAAAAGTGGTATTTTATCATGTTCAACCCGAGAGGCGTGGATGAGCTCGGACTTACGATCCTCTCCTTTGTTATCTGTTTTCTTGGCGTTCCGTTTTTGGTGATGGAGCTGATCAAGAAGCTGGTGCTTTCCGGCAAGACGGATATCAATACCGGAGCATGGAGCGTGGGCATCTTCTTTGTGACCCTCGTGGTGATGCTCATCATCTATTTTGCAATTCTGAATGCAACCCGTCTGTCCCACGGTGAGGTGATAGAGGCGGCACGTGCCATTATGGACAAGCTTAAGGCAAACAAGCGTCAGGCAAACGCGATCCGCAATTCCATCGAGAAGGATAAGGATGAGAGTCAGTACGACCTGTCGGCCTATGACGAAAAGCTTACCAGGCTCGATGAAGAGGCGGACGAGATCGGTCGGGAAAAGCAGGAGGCACTCCGCACCTTCGAGGATTCCACAAAGGATATGATCACTTCGGAGATTCAGAACCGCAGAATGCCGAAGCTTGAGGAGATGAAGGCGCGAAACAAGGATATCGACGCCCGCATGGATGAACTCCGGGATCTGTACGGAGAGAAGGAACGGATAATCGCGGAGCAGTTTGCTACGGTGATCGGACAGGATATGTGCCGCGAGGACAGAATCGAAGCGCTGATCGCTCTGATCGAGGAGGGCGAAGCGGACTCGGTTTCTTCCGCACTTGCAGTTTACAGAGGAAAATAACAATATAATGAAGAAAAAGAAAAAATTGCAGGAGGCTCCCGCACCGGATAACATCATTGAGCTTAATCAGGAACAGCCTGCACCGGAGGACGCGCCGCCGGAGGAGTTTCCGGCGGAGGAAAAGAAGAGAATAAGGCAGATCAGAAGGAGAACGCTTGCGGTACTCCTTCTTTGTGTTGCCGTGGCCGGTGGCATTGCATATTATTTCTTTACCAGTTCCTTTAAGGGCTACCGCGTGGTCTCAAGCAATGAGACGAGCTATGAGAATACGGCAAACTATATCCAGTTCGCCGGAAATCTTCTGAAGTATACGCCGGACGGCGTGTCCTATATCAGCGCGGGCGGAGAGGTGCTCTGGACTACGGGCATCAATATGCGCATGCCGATGGCTGTATCGAGCGGCAGCTATGCCGTCGTGGCCGATATGAACGGAAACGATGTCTGCATATTTGATACGAAGGGTGAGGTTTCGGATTTAAAGCTCCCATATGCCATCTGCGATGTGGATGTCGCAAACCAGGGCGCCTTCGCCGTGGTATTGGAGAGCGACAAGACAAACTACATTAATTTATACAATAAACGCGGTGAAAACATCTACGAGATGCAGACGACCATCGATAAGAGCGGCTATCCGCTGGACATTTCAATCTCGGATAACGGAGAGAAGCTTTTTACCAGTTATCTGAACGTGGGCGCCAAGGGTATGGAAAACAATCTCGCAGCCTACAACTTCGGAGATGTGGGACAGAACAGCAACGCAGACCGTATGGTGGGCGGATATCGCGTGGAGGAAGGTTTTGTATCGAAGGTACAGTTTCTGAATAACGATACGGTCGTGTCCTTCGGAACAGATACCATAGGCGTTTATTCCATGCGCGAAAAACCGAATCATCGCGCCACCATCAAAACCGGCGGTGAAGTCAGAAGTATCTTTTACAGCACAAAGTTTTTCGGCTTTATCCGGGATGCGCAGTCCGACACCGCGACCGATACGGAGCCGGAATCAGAAACGAACAGGTATCTGGTCAGAGCTTATAATCTGAAGGGAAAGCGCATATTCGAAAAATACATTGATTTTGCCTATGACAACGTATACGCCTCCGACAAGGAAGTGATCATCACCGGAGGCAATGAATGTATGATCCTGCGTGCAAACGGCAGCGTGAAGTATGAAGGCGAGCTGGACGGGCGGATCGTCAGCATGGTGCCCGGCGGGAAAGCAAACGAATACGTCGTGGTTTATGAAAACAAGACGGATATCATTAAATTAAAGCGCTCGGAGAATTCCGAGAGTACGGAGGAAAAACAGTGAACCTGTTTGCAGTCGGCATCATCATCTTTTTGTGCCTGTGTGTGGCGTGGGGGTACTTTCGCGGGATGGCAAAGCTTTTGTACAAGCTGCTCGCCTTTGTGCTTGCGCTTGTGCTTGCACACCTGCTGATGCCCTTTGTTGCGGATGCGCTCACGGAACATACACAGCTCGATGAAAACGTGAAAAAAACCGTGGAGGACCAGATCCGCCTGACGGTGGAGCAGAAGGTGCGTGCGCGTGCTGCGGAGGAACTGTCGAATATGCAGCTTCCGGAGGGCGTGACCGAAGTGCCGGAAAGTATGGTGCAGCAGTATCTGGATGAGGCAATGTCGAAGGAATTGGACAGAAACGGACAGATCGAGGTTTTAAAGTCGCTCAACATTCCGGACTTTGCGAAGACGGCACTGATCGAGAACAACAACGATGCGGTAAAGGAACAGATCGGCGCGGAACGCTTCTATGAATATGTATCCGCGTACGCGGCAAAATCGGTTGTCAATGCAGTGGCTTATGTTCTGACCTGGGTGATCACGCTGATCGTGATCTGGCTTTTGTTCTTCATTATAATAACGGTAGCGAAGCTGCCGGTGATCCGTTCCGTGGACAAATTCGGCGGTATGGCCGTGGGATTTGCCTTCGGGGTTTTGCTGGTTTGGGTGCTGCTTGCCTGTGCGACCCTGATGGGCGGTGAAGGATTCATGGAATTTGTAAACGCACAGGTGGAGGACAGTGCATTTCTCACGGCGCTGAACAGCCACAATCCCTTTGTGGGACTGGTTTTGAAGCTTGTTCAGATTTAGTTTAAAAAAAAGATGAAAATTTCGGAAAAAAGGTGTTGACATCCCTTGATGCGTGTGCTATATTAAACAAGCTGTCGCGCAAGGGACAGTAAATATAAACTAAAGAAAGGACGAAAAGAGTAAGTAAGTGAATAGTTACTGAGGTTTATTTTTTTCGCCCTAAAACAAAGTACCTTTGACAACTGTTGTCATAAGAGGGGACCCACGAAGTGGGGAGATTTCTTATGACGGCATACACAGGTCAAAAGGATCGACAGCAACTTTGACAACTTAATAACATGTTAACCCTGAAAATTTCAAAGTTTAATTTTCAAGAACAAAACCTTAAAACAGTAAAACAGGAACTG
>CACZPL010000204.1 GCA_902783015.1 uncultured Lachnospiraceae bacterium | reverse complement strand
GCTGGTGGGTGCCATGGGCATGTCGGAGGATGCGCAGAAGCTGGAGAATGCCGGAAAGGCGGGGGATGTGGATTATATCCGGGAACATCACGAGGCCCTGATGCAGAGACTGGATCATTTCCGGGAGATCCTGAAGGCTGTAGTGGAGTCGGATCCGCGGTTTGGATTGTCGGTTTCGAAAGACCGTCCGAAGGCAAATGCGGAGATGATCAAAAAAGGCCTTGTAAATATACGGGAGGCGGCGGACGAGATGGATACCGACCGCATCAAGAGCATTCTGGCGGAGCTTTCCGCTTACAGCCTTCCCGATGAGGAAGAGGAACGCTTTGCAAAGATCCAAAAGGCTTGTGACGAATTTGATTATGATATGATCTTTTCCCTTATACCGGAGTGACATGACACGGGGGACGGTTCTTGCTGTCGGGTACGACAGAAGAACCGTCCCCCGATTCGATTCAGATAGATTATTTAAGGTATTAGTTTAAGAAAAAGTGAGGTTATAAATCCATATCCCTTGTGGCATACTGTACGCGTATCAATTTGGTTCTTGCTGACGGAGGATAAAATACCATGAAATTCAGTAACGGATGCTGGCTGCAAAAGGAAGGAACCGCGTGCTTTGCGCCCGCGGAGGTTTATTTTTCAAAAATAGAGGAAAACAAGGTGACGATCACGGCACCGACTTCCCATATCAATCACAGAGGGGACACCCTGGGCGGTGTCAACCTGACCATCGAGATCTCGGCACCCATGCCCGAGGTGCTCCGCATTCAGACAAGTCATTATCGCGGTGTGGTAAAGAAGGCGCCGAGCTTTGACCTTGCGAATATGACGGACGGAAACCTGAAGACGGAGGAAACCGAGGACGCGATCATCTGCAGATCCGGAAATTTGTCTATTGTGATAGACAAGCCGAGCTGCTCCATGCGCTTTATGCGCGGCGATGAGCTGATCACCGAGATGAAGGGGCGCGACCTCGCTTACATGAAGACCGACTGGAAGGGGCTTCCCTACGATGACGGCGGTCTGCATGACACCTACATGCGGGCGCAGCTTGCCATCGGCGTATCTGAGTACATTTACGGCACGGGCGAGCGCTTTACGCCCTTTATCAAGAACGGACAGAGTATCGATATCTGGAATGAGGACGGCGGTACATCCACCGAGCAGTCCTATAAGAATATTCCGTTTTACATTTCGAATAAGGGCTACGGCGTATTTGTGAACCACCCGGAGAAGGTTTCCTTTGAGATCGCGACCGAGATGGTGACCAAGGTGGAGTTTTCCGTACCCGGAGAGAGTCTGGATTTCTTCCTCTTTAACGGACCGACCATGAAGGAGGTCCTGATGCGCTACACCGATCTGACCGGAAAGCCGGGCATGCCGGCACCCTGGACCTTCGGCCTGTGGCTGTCCACCTCCTTTACCACGAATTACGACGAAAAGACAGTGAACGAGTTCGTGGACGGCATGCAGGAGCGGGATATCCCCTTAAAGGTTTTCCACTTCGACTGCTTCTGGATGAAGGATTTCGCATGGTGTGATTTCACCTGGGATGCGAGGGTCTTCCCGGATCCCAAGGGGATGCTCGCACGTCTCAAAGAGAAGGGCTTAAAGATCTGTGTGTGGATCAATCCCTATATCGGTCAGGAGTCTGTTCTGTTTGACGAAGGCGTGGAAGGCGGATACTTTATCAAGCGACCGAACGGGGACGTTTGGCAGTGGGATATGTGGCAGCCGGGCATGGCCATCGTGGACTTTACAAATCCCGAGGCCTGCAAATGGTATGCCTCCAAGCTGGATGCACTGATGGATATGGGCGTGGATTGCTTCAAGACGGATTTCGGCGAGCGTATCCCCACGGAGTGCACATATTTCGACGGCTCCGATCCGGTGAAGATGCACAATTATTATACTTACTTATACAACAAGGTGGTCTATGAGACCATCGCAAAGAAGAAGGGCGAGAAGGAGGCAATCCTCTTTGCGCGCTCGGCGACTGCGGGCGGTCAGAAGTTCCCCGTGCACTGGGGCGGTGACTGCTGGTCCGATTATGTGTCCATGGAGGAAAGCCTGCGAGGCGGCCTTTCGCTTACCATGTCCGGCTTCGGCTTCTGGAGCCACGACATCGGCGGCTTTGAGGACAAGTCCACACCGGATGTGTACAAGCGCTGGTGTGCCTTCGGTCTGCTCTCCACCCATTCGAGACTGCACGGCTCTTCATCCTACCGCGTGCCGTGGAATTACGACGAGGAGAGCGTGGATGTGGTGCGGCGCTTTGCAAAGCTTAAAGCAAGCCTGATGCCCTACCTGTACAGAAACGCAATCGAAACCCATGAGACCGGTGTACCCATGATGCGCAGCATGGTCCTGGAATTTGAGAAGGATAAGACGGTTCCCTACGTCGACAAGCAATATATGCTCGGCGACAGCCTGATGGTGGCTCCGATCTTCAACGAGAAGGGCATTGCAAGCTACTATCTGCCGGAGGGCAGATGGACCTCGGTGCTCACCGGTGAGGAGAAGGAAGGCGGCAAGTGGTACGAGGAGTACCATGATTATCTGAGTATTCCGCTCTTTGCAAGAGAGGGTTCCGTTGTGGCGTTTGGGGCCTGCGAGAGCAATTGCGAATATGATTATGCCGACGGTGTGACCTACAGGGTGTATGCGCTGACCGACGGTCAGACGGCGGAGTCTGAGGTTTACAGTGCCGACAATGAGGTTTCGAGCAGTATCACGGTCAGCCGTTCCGGGGATTCCTACACGGTTAAGGTGGTGTCCGACAAGCCGTGCAAGGTGGAACTGGTGAATACCGGAAAACAGATTATCGAATTCTCCGGCTCCGGTGAGCAGACAGTGTAAAAGGAGTTGTGATGCAGGGATTTACGAACAATGTAATTGAGAAGGTGAACTTGGTGCGGCTGACACCGGCGGGGTGCGGCCTTGACCTTGGTGACGGCAGCGAGCGCGCGGAGTACGTGCCGCAGGACTATGTGCTTGAACGCCTCGGCCGCCCGCACAGGAACATCAACATCATGTACACCTATTATCCGAATGATAAGGAATGGCCGGCTCGGATCTCGGAGGCCTGCGCGGATATGGAGATCCATTTTCAGTGGGACTACCCTTACGATGATTATTTCCCTTACGGCGGTGGTATCGGCGGTTCCGTGGAAAATGAGCCCTTCCCGCAGATTCGCGACATCCGCAAGCACGGCCAGGATGTGACCTTGACCCTGACCATCGACTGCGGGGTTTCGGATGAGCACCTTGTAAAGATCGCGCAGGATCTGCGCCGCTTCGGAAGGATCAATCTGCGCATCAATCATGAGGCGGCCGGCGACTGGTTTACCCACTCGCGCAGATACAGCTACGAGGAGGTCGGCGCCTTCTTTGTGCGCTTCCACAACATCATCAAGCGCGAGGCAAGAAACGTGCGCACGATCTTTTGCGCCGGGGCACTAAAGCCGGATGGCAGCATGGATAAGATCGAAGCGTTCAGGGAAGCGTATCTGGCAGCGGATGCATGGTCCAACGACTGCTATCTGTGCCTGCATTACGGATGGCCCTTCGATGTCTGCGAAAAGGAAGGAAAATCCTTTGCGGTCACACCGCCGGAGCAGTACTATGAGACCTTGAAAAAGACGGCGGCCTATCTGAAGGAATTAAACGGCGGGGTCCTAAAGCCCTTTATGGTATGCGAGACCAATGTGGACGGTGACGTGACGGGACCCGTACAGCAGGGTGACGCTCTTACCCGGTTCATGAAGCTGATCAGGGAGGAAGAGGAACCCTTCCTTAACGGGTTCACCCTGTATCAGTTCCGCGACCGCGGCAGGCTGGGACTTGAGATCGAGAACCCGAACAATCGCGCGTTTGGCATAGAACAGCCGCTCATGACGACATATAAACAATTGATGAAGGACCCGTACTACATGCCCGGCTACGAAGAGGGGCAGACGATCACGGTGTCCGGTGAAGAAAAAGATCTCGCAGAACCGATCCGACTCCGATGGGGCAGTGCCGAGGACGCGGACGGCGCAGAGCTCTCCGTGACATTGGAAAAGATGCCGGTCTTTTTCGAATTAAACTTCGAGGAAGCCTTGAACCTGATGATCGAAGTGAACGGGCGCTGGTTTTATAAGTCACCGGAAGTAAATACGGTGGATGTCATGGGTGCCTTTTTCACCGCAGGTGCCGAGCCTGTCAGAGAAGGTCAGGAACTGAAGATCCGAATCTTCGCGCCGCCGGCAAACGGGGAGAACCCGGAGACCGACGCACCGGATTGGGATTTGAACTGTTACACGGAAATGAAAAAGCTTCCGGGGCTCAGGATCCGCTATGAGGCGGTAGCTCTGCCGTAGGTTGCTTTCAAATAATAAAGGGGGAACGAAATGGAACGAGGATATGTGGGCATTGATCTCGGAACCTCAGCAGTCAAACTGATCCTGATGGACGAGAAGGGTACGATCGTGAAAACCGTCTCGAAGGAATACCCGATCAGCTTTCCGAAACCGGGTTGGTCGGAGCAAAAGCCAGAGGACTGGTTCGCGCAGTCTATGGCGGGACTGAAGGAACTGATCGCCGGCTGCGAGGATAAGATTACGGGAATCAGCTTCGGCGGACAGATGCACGGACTGGTGGTGTTGGACGAAAAAGACGAAGTGCTTCGGCCGGCAATCTTGTGGAACGACGGAAGAACGGCGGAGGAGTGTGAATACTTAAACGAGACGATCGGCAGGGATGTGATCAGCGAGGAGACCGGAAACATCGCCTTTGCCGGATTTACGGCGCCGAAACTCCTGTGGATGAAAAAGCATGAACCCGAGCTGTTTGCCGCGATCAAAAAGATCATGCTGCCAAAGGATTATCTGGCCTATCGTCTGTCCGGCGTACATGCAACGGATGTTTCCGACGCCTCGGGTATGCTGCTGTTCGATGTCAAGAACCGCACCTGGTCCGCGCGTATGGAGGATCTCTGTGATGTCAGGCCGGAGCAGCTGGCGCAGCCCTTTGAAAGCTATGAGGTGATCGGCACGATCCTGCCGACTGTTGCAGCGGAGCTTCGCGTGTCCGAACAGGTGAAGATCATAGCCGGGGCCGGAGATAATGCGGCAGCAGCCATCGGGACCGGTACGGTTGCAAACGGAGACTGTAACATTTCGCTCGGCACGAGCGGAACGATATTCATTGCATCGGACACCTACTCGGTAGATGAGAAGAACGCGCTGCACTCCTTTGCGCATGCGACCGGAAAGTATCATCTGATGGGATGTATGCTCTCCGCGGCATCCTGTAATAAATGGTGGATGGACGAGATCATCGGGACGAAGGATTATGCAGGGGAGCAGAGCGGTATCACGGATGATAAGCTGGGCGAAAACCATGTTTACTTCCTGCCTTATCTCATGGGAGAGAGATCTCCCCACAATGATCCCGC
>CACZPL010000203.1 GCA_902783015.1 uncultured Lachnospiraceae bacterium | reverse complement strand
GTTGTCTTCCATCACATCATCTCCTTTAGCACGGCGAGCAGGTACTCCCAGGTGCGCCGCGCGCTTTCGATATCCATGGTTTCCTTCGGTGTGTGAATATCCTTCAGATCCGGTCCGAAGGAGATCACATCCAGTCCGGGGATCTTGCCGGCGAAGATACCGCATTCCACACCCGCGTGGATGGAGGAAAGCACCGGCGCTTTGCCGTACTGCTCTTCAAAGACGCGGATCATAAGCTTGCGCAGCGGCGAGTCCTCTCTGTATTCCATGGCCGGATAATCGCCGGAGGTTTCCACGTAGCCGCCCAAGCTCTCGGCAAGGCAGGTGAGCTTCTTAAGAAGCGCTTCCTTTCTGCTTGCGACACTGCTTCGAACCGAGTAGGAATAGGTCACCTCCCGCAAATTCGAGGCAAGGATGCCGAGATTCAGTGAGGTCTCCACCAGTCCCGGGGTCGCAAAGCTCATATGCTCGATCCCGTCCGGGAAGGTAAACAGCGCCGTGATCACCCGTGAGGTTGACTCGTAGGTCATGACCGCGGTCTGCTTTTGCTCTGAGGCAAGCTCCACGGTCAGCTTAATATCGGGATCTGTTTTTTCGTATTCATGGGCAAGCTCTTTTTGCAGGAGCTCTGCCTGTTTCAAAAGCTCGCGGACATCGCCCTCCGTATCAAGCAGGATCGTGCTCACGCAGGTTCTCGGGATGGCATTGTCCTTGGCCCCGCCGTCTGCGGCGATCAGCTGGAAGGATACGGTTTCAAGCAGCGTATAGAGCACGCGTCCCATCAGCGTATTCGCATTTGCCCGTCCCTTGTCGATCTCCTGTCCGGAGTGACCGCCCAAAAGACCGGTCAGTGACAGTCTTGCCTTAAAGCCTTTTCTCTTTTCGCACTCCACAGGGAGCGTAACCTTTGCCGTTACACCGCCCGCGCAGGATACCAGCAGGTAGCCTTCGTCCTCGGAATCGATGTTGAGCATGCGCTTTCCGGAAAGCTTTGATGTATCAAGTGCGGTTGCACCGAGCATGCCGATCTCCTCATCCACGGTAAAGACCGCTTCGATGGGCGGATGCGGGATGTCACTGCTCTCCAAGATCGCAAGCATATAGGCCACGGCAATTCCGTCATCCGCGCCCAGGGTCGTTCCCTCCGCGGTCACGGTGCCGTCCTTTACAATAAGCTGCAGGCCTTCCTTTTCCATGTCAAGTTCAACGCCTGCCTCCTTTTCGCATACCATATCCATATGACCCTGCAGGATCACGGGAGCGCTTTGTTCATAGCCCGGGGTACCCGGCTTATATATGATCACATTGTTTGCTTCATCCTGCACATATTCAAGTCCCTGTACCTTGGCAAAGGCAACCAGATGATCACTGATTGCCTTTGTGTTGCCCGAGCCGTGCGGAATCCCGCAAAGCTTTTCAAATTGTTGAAACACCGTCTTCGGTGTAAGTCCGTCCAAAACTGCCATTGTTCCTACCTCTCCGACAGGTTGTATACGGAGTTATATACCTCCTCGAAGGCCGCGCCTGTCCTGCGGCAAACCTCTGCTATGCTCTCATATTCCGGATAGTACCGCACCTTGCCGTCCACCGTTACCTGCTTAGCGGTAATGGTGCCGTAGTCCGATTCAAAATCCACTTTCTTTCTCGCAAGGATCGTGCGAGACATCTGCTGCCTGCGGATCCCGATCGTGGTCGTATGCCTGAAGATCAGGCTTTCCATAAGCCCGGCCGTCTTCTCGTCACAGAGCACGTGAAGCTCAAAGGCCGGACGGTTCTTTTTCATAAAACATGGAAGATAATGCACGTCGATGGCACCGTTGGTCATCAACATTTCCATCAGGAAGCCGAGTGCCTCTCCCGTACAGTCATCAATGTTTGTCTCAAGCTTGATGATCTCGTCGGCCTCGCGATGCTCCTCAAAGTAAGCCCTCTGCTCCTCGATCAGCATGGCACGGAGAATGCTCGGGCGCTCATAATTGCGCTTGCCGGCTCCCATGCCGAGACTGTTGATCACCATGTTCTTCGGTCTGCCGTAGTCCGTTGTGATAGCCGCAACGATGGCAGCACCCGTGGGCGTTACGAACTCTCCCATCGTATCCGTCAGCTGCACCGGAATCTGATATGCTTCTAATATGTTAGACACTGCCGGCACCGGGATCGGCAGGATCCCGTGCTGTGTCCGAACCGTACCGCACCCCTCCACAAGGGTTGATACATAGACTCTGTCAATATTCAAATTATCGAGACAATATGCGCAGGCAACAATATCCGCGATGGAATCCACCGCGCCGACCTCGTGGAAATGCACCTCCTCCGGGGTGGTTGCATGTGCCTTTGCCTCTGCCTCGGCCAAGATCCGGAATATCTTTTTTGCAAGTTCCTTCGCGTGTTCCGTTAAGCTGCTGCCATCGATGATGGCGTTGATCTCGTGCAGGGATCTATGTTCATGATCGTGATGGTGCTCGTGGTCGTGGTCATGTTCATGGTCATGTTCATGGTCATGATGATGATCGTGATGATGGTCACTGCCCGCATTTCCGTGCAGATACTCCATATCATGATCATGGTTCTCATGCGCCGCATCGAGCTTTACCGTAAATCCCATGCAATCGACACCGGATTTCAGCACCCGCTCCTTTTCTATGGAAAAGCCTTCCACCTTGATGCTGTCCATCACTGCCTTTAAGCCTTCCCAGTCGGCGCCCAGATCTAACAATGCGGCAACCGTCATATCTCCGCTGATGCCGGCATTGCATTCCAAAAACATTGTCTGTCCCATATTGTTGTTTCCTTTCTTTGAGAGATCTCCCCTGTTCGACCAGTCGGATCAGTGCCCTACGGCCAGCCGGTTGATCTGCGTTGCCATATACCCGGCGCCGTATCCGTTATCTATATTTACGGTTGCGATCCCGTTCGCGCAGGAATTGATCATGGTGAGCAAGGCGGAAAGGCCGGAAAAGCTGGCTCCGTACCCCACGGAGGTCGGCACGGCAATGACGGGATTTTTCACCAGCCCGCCGATCACGCTTGCCAGAGCTCCCTCCATACCTGCCACGGCGATCACACAGTTTGCCTCCCGGATCAGATCGATCTTGGAGAGCAGTCTGTGCAGTCCTGAAACTCCGACATCATAGACGCGTTCCACCCTCGTTCCGAAATACTCCGCTGTCTGCGCGGCCTCCTCAGCCACCGGGATGTCCGCCGTGCCGGCCGTACAGACGCAGCACAGTCCCTCGCGCGTTTTCCCGGGCTTTTCATATTTCAGGATCCTTGACACAGGATCGTAAGCAATATCGGGGATCACGGTTTTTACCAGCTCGTACTGCTTGTCACTTGCCCTGGTGCCGAAAACCTCCCCGGTCTCCTCAAACATTTTTTGATAGATGGAGATCAGGTATTCATCGGGCTTGCCGCTGCAAAAAACAACCTCCGGAAAACCGGAACGCTCCAAGCGATCCGTGTCGAGCTTTGCAAATTCCAGATCCGTAAAACCCCTGCTTTTTTCATTCAAATCCATATAGCTTTCTCTCAATATAAAATCGAGTAGGAAAGGGTTACTCTCCTACTCGCCGTGTTTTAATCCTCTTTTTTCACCGGGAGCGGGTCAAGCCCCTTTTTCTCCATTGCGTTTGTCACCGCAACCATGATGCCCCATACTGCCGTGACAAATGCCGCCATGGAAACCCCGACGGTCGACATTTCATGCAGCATTTCCTGAAAATCCGCACTGTTCTCCGCTGCCGTCAAGAACGGGAAGAACGGGGAGATCTCTCCGTGCCAGAGATGTTCAAAGGCAAGAAGCGCGGAACCCCCGAAGAGCATATTGGAAAGCCATTTCAGCTTTCTCCTGAAGGGAACGTGAAGCTCTGCTCCCTCAGCGTTCATTTCTTCATTATCTTTAAATGCGGTCTTTTCCACCAGCTTAGCAGCGATGGCCTCCGCTGTAGGTACCAAAAAACAAGCCATATTGAATACCTCCTCGTATAATATGTAATGGCACGATTGCTAAAGCAATCCTGCCCAGTCGGTCGGTGCGATGCAAAATTATGACTTCGTC
>CACZPL010000202.1 GCA_902783015.1 uncultured Lachnospiraceae bacterium | reverse complement strand
TGTTTTCTTTTGTCCAATATGCCTTCTCGTTTTTCTTGTGAGATTCCATCTCGCGGATCTCTTCTTCCAAGGTTAAGACCTCGTCCTTCACCTTGCTGTATGTTTTCAGCTTTTGATGCAGCTCATCATTGTCGAGTTTATCCGCATAGGCCTTGCCGTTTTCTTCGCATTCCTGAATGACCTTCTCGGTAAGAGGCTTGGTCAAAAACTCGTTCGGGCAGAAATCATTGGCCATCTCAAGCATTCCCTTGAGTGCAAACCACATGGTATTCTCGCCTTTTTTCTCCTTGATCATGCGGTCGATCTCGGCGTTGATCTGCTGAATGTTAAAGCGCTCACAGTTAATATAGATCGACTTCGGTAATGCCTGCATCTTCTCGCGGATGGCCCGAGCAAATCTCGGGAAATTCAAATACTTATACCGGGTTCCCTCAGCATCCACAAAGTCTTTCAATCTTGTATCCGCACTGTTTTTGACCGCATATTCGATCTCTTCGTTCTTGCTTTTCTGTTTACTCTTTTCATCGGTCTCGGCCAGGGCAAGCTTATCCATATCTCTTCTGCAGTCTTCCAGAAGTTCACGATAGCTTTTATATTTCTTTTTTGATGCTGCATCCAGGTCGTCCAGCGTCGGAACCTTTTTTGTAAAGGTATCTTTCTCCAGAGTTTCCTTAAACGCCTTGACTTTCGTCACGATCTCCAGCGTGTTATTGTAAGCGATCTCAGCCTGTCTGCGCTTTTCGGCCTCCGTCTTTCCGCGTTTGATCAGCTCCGCACGAAGTTTTTTCAGTTCGTCGAGCTTCTTTTCGGCATTTTGGAACACCTTGATCGCATCCTGTTCTGCCTTCGTATCGGTATTTGACTTAGCATATGCCTGGTTAAAGGTCTCTTTCAGGTTATCGAAAGAATAGTCCGGCATAGCATTGCAAACCTTGCCGAAGGCCTCTAAGTTCTGCGTTTCATAATCCAGATTTTTCTCCAGATTTTTCTCCGTGCGATGTCTCGTTGCCTTGGACACGATTCGAGCGGATCTGGTATAGAGCTTGGACATATCCGTCAGGATCTGATCCACCCTCGCCGTGACCGAGTTCTCGGTTGTAAACTCGCGATACTGATCCAAGGTGTTAAAGGTGTCGAGGTGGCGCTTGATGTTCTGCGGAAATCCGTTATGTTTTCCGCCGCAAAAAACAGCGAGCGTATTTGTCGCATACTCCATTAAGGCAACTATATTGTGATGATAGTTGTCCTCCTTCAGCATTTTCTCTATGTCCGAATCGGGATTTGAATCATTTTTCCAATGGATGAGTGCATGCATGGCTGTTCTGTCACCGGTTGTCCACTCGATGATGTCATGCGCATATGTTTTCATCTCTTCAAGCTGCTTTACCAGATCCGACAGGGACTTTTTCTTTGCCGCAGCCTCGTTATCTCTTACGTCCTCATTATTCTCTATGATATCCGGGACCTCGATCTGATCACGCATATTCTTTACCTGATCCAAGACTCCGTCGATCTTGTTTTCCAGGTCAAGTTCCTTTAATACATCCACCAGCTCAACGATGTCCTCTACAAAACCCTGATACTGGGTCTTTTCGGGATCCATGATAATTGCCTGATTTACCTTTCTTTTACCTGCCATGGTTCATTCCCCCATTAGAATAAAATGTATTCGTCTTCGCCGCTCTGCACATCCGCAGACATTCGGTTAACTTTCTTCGACAGTTTACTCGCTCAAATGTCACAAAAGCGACACAATCCCGATCTGTCAATCACCGACGGAGTAGTCGGCCTTCAATTCAACGGACAGCTCTTCATCGCCGGTGATCCCTTTCGCTTTTTCGATCAGGTCCTCCGCAGTGTACCGTTCAAAATAGCCGATCCTTGACACCATGCCGTCCTCATCGACAAGCACGGGAAACCGATTTTTGTTTTCGTCGTACCCGAAGGTGTTTTTCACACAAGTGATCTCTTTCCAATCCTTCGTATCAATCACCATGGAATACGGGTATCGCGAGATGTACAGCAAACTGTTTTTTGTATCGTGATATACCTTCGACGGGGCCGGAACCTTGCAATCGGTGTCAAACTCCCCGAGCTCCTCTCCGGTTTGTGCATCATATCTGACCGCAAATCCGTCATACATGACGAGCAGCTCCGATGTTTCCGCACCGGTATCGATCCGCAGCATATTGTGCAGGTAATAGCCTTCCTGCGTGTATTCCCGAACAGTCGTTCCGCTTTTGTCCACGGCAAAAATCGTTTCAAGATTCGATATATACACGATACCGTCTGTGATCTCGGAGACAAGGATCGTATACTTCCAGTCGTCCGGATATTTGACCGTCGCGGTCTGTCCGCTCTCAAGATCTATGATGCAATCAGCCTCTCCGGAACAGACGATCATCCCGCTGTCCCTGTCGTAACGGATGACACCGATCGAATTAATGATATCTGCGGGACAGGAAACCTCCCTTGCTTCCCACGTATCAAGGTTCAGGATCATCACGGACGCTGTTTCCTCTGTTTCGTTTGAAACGGGGTACACCAGCTCATTTTGACAGAGGACGGATGCATTCAGCCCCCCGCTGTTTCCGGTCAGCTTCGGAAGATCCGCAGGTTTTACCGTTTTATTCTTGTAATCAATCTCATACACGGTCTCGGCAGTTTGAGCGGTATAGATCACATCACCCATATCCACGATATCGGAATCGCTTCCCAACACGTATACGATCCCGTTATAGATGCCGATGATCGTTGCTTTTTCTCTTGACAGTTCGATCGGAAGCTCCATGATGCTGCAGCTTTCGTAGTCTGTGAGATCATACACGCAAAGCTTGCTGCCTTCACCATCGTCACAGATCACCGCAAGTGCCTCATCACTCATATATTTGGATCCGACACTCGTAACAGTCGGCCCCTGCCCGAAAAATGCAAGCGCATCATCATACGCACCTTTTTCATAATACATGATATTTTCCTTTTCGGTCTGCATCATATAAATGCCGTTTTCGGTGCTTACGGCTGTCTGGATGGATTCCGGGAACAGGAATCTTATGGCGACCTTCGCTTCTTTATCGGCGGTATCTACTGCAGCGAAACCCCCGTTTTCCGTAAAGCAATGAAGTTTTCCGTCTCCTTTGTCATTTACACTCACGATCGTATCTCCGAGATCGCAGGAAAAACGGTCCTTACCGGTAGCAAGATCATATACGGCCAGTGTGTTTCCGGCATAATAGGCAACCGTATCCGTCCCGGACGGGAACAAGAATCCCTCGGACAATACGGGATAATTATATGTATGCGACGCATGCCATGTTTCGCGATTCTTCGCATAGTCGTAGCAATGAAGCTCCGAGTGGTTTTTCCCGATCAGGTATTCCTTATCGTAGATCATGTTTTTGTTTTCGTAGGATTCCGATTCCGAGAAGATCAGGGTGTCTTCACCACTCCAAATCAGATTACCGACCTCCCGGTCCGAGCTGTAGACCGGGGTTATCTTTTTCGTTTCGATGTCAAACACAAACACATCCGTACCCATCGCATCCGTATCCATCGCATAGGCAACACGGGTTCCTTTTTCGGACACGGCGAGACTTGTCATAGCCGAATAGGAATAGGTGACCTGCGTTCCGTTTAAAACAAATGAGATACTGTTCGAAGCAGTGTCCGTAAGCTCGAAGCTTCGGATCAGGGAACCGTCCGAAGCGGAATATTCGGACAATGTCCCTTCCGCAGAACAAAGATAATACGAAGCATCGTTCGCCGCGTTCAATTTACTGTCGAGGATGATACTACCCTCCATTTGGATCGTGTACAGTTCTTTTCCCGTTCCGATGTCGTATACGATCACCTTATTCGGATTCATGGTAAGGAGCGTATTACTGTCAAGGAACCTGATTGCGGAGATCGCATTCTTATTCTGTTTTTCAAGCAGAACCTTGTGGGTTGATGTATCCCACACCTTCAGCTCACCGTGATTATCCGAGGCCGCAAATATGCTTCCGTCTTCCGAAAGCTCCGTGGCAAGGGCGGGACTTGACATGCGGTAATTCCACACCACATCATAGGCATCGTGATCCGGTGTTTTATAAGCATAGGTCGTACCGATCAGGGTTTTGACCGCACTCGAGGTGATGGGCATATCGGGGTTGTTCTCCCCCGGCACCGCACTGAGCATCAGCATGAGCGCATCGACGCGTTCCCCCGCCTTTAAGAGCTCCGACGCGGCCCCGGACAGCTGGACCGACTGATCCTTCAGAGAAGTTAAATAGCTTTGCTTGATCAGACTGGAGCTTCGCAGAAGACTGATCGTAAACATCGCACTGATAAATAAAAGAACTGCCATGATAACGGAGAGCTGTTTGATCGCATGGATTCTGCGTCGGTTGATCAGCTCGCTGTAGGAGCAGCCGATCATGGCACTCACCAATCTGGGCAGTTCTTCTTTTTTTGCTTTCTTAAGCGGGATCCTGTAATCGCAGGACACAAGCTCCCTTGTCTTTTCGGCAAGGTGCACATTTCCGGATTCATCCTTTTCTTCCACGGTTTCATGCAATAAAACCTCGGGGATGACGTCGTCCGGCTCCCCGTTCACCAGCACGGTAAAAACATCTTTTTTATCGTGACTCTTTAAAAAATACTCAATTTCTTTTTGAACCCATTGGGATTTTTTTGTCTGCGTGGAGCAGACAACGATCAGATGATCGGAATGATCGAGGGCGTTGTAGATGGTATCCGTCAGGTCGTTCGTGAGAGCCAGTTCATCCTTATCCCGAAATACCTTGTTGATTCTCTTTTCCCCGTACTCCTTGCGCAGCTTTCCGGGAATACGAAAGTACTCCAGGCCGCGCTGGATTTCCCTTGCGACCTCGATATCATCCGGTTCGTGTTTGTATGAAATAAACGCGTTATAATGTGTGATCACGTTTGTTTTTCCTTCCGGTTCTTTTTGCTTTCCACGATTAGATTATAGTGCAAGCCATTCTTTTATTCAACATTTTTTCGGATTCCTGCGAAGCCAAGAGACGAACCTCGACTCCGCTTCGCTTCGTCTCGGTCGTCTCTTGTCTTCCAATGAATACAAAAAAACAGAACACCATGCAAGCAAGCTTGCGGTGTTCTGTTTTTTGTATTCGCAGGAATCCTTATCTCTTCGAAAACTGCGGTGCACGTCTCGCTGCTTTGAGACCGTACTTCTTTCTTTCCTTCATTCTCGGATCTCTTGTCAGGTAACCAGCCTTCTTCAATGCCGGGCGGAACTCGCCGTCTGCCTGAAGAAGTGCTCTTGCGATACCGTGACGGATCGCACCTGCCTGGCCGGTAAAGCCGCCGCCCTTAACGTTTACGAGAGCGTCATACTTTCCCTCTGTGCCTGTAGCCGCAAACGGCTGACGCACGATAACCTTCAGGGTTTCAAGACCGAAGTAATCCTCCATGTCTTTTTTATTTATGGTTACCTTGCCGCTGCCCGGTACAAGGTAAACTCTGGCAATACTGCTCTTTCTTCTTCCTGTTCCGTAAAACTTACTG
>CACZPL010000201.1 GCA_902783015.1 uncultured Lachnospiraceae bacterium | reverse complement strand
TGTTGTTTTTAGCGAATCCATTATACCGTATTTGGTTGATACTCTCATTTTTATTTTTTATTCAACTGACAATTTCTTTACTCCAACTTACTTCATCCAGCGAAACGGAGGGTATTGACGCTTTCTCTATTGCGTTGTAAAATAAAAAGATATTGATATCGACATTGAGTTTGGGCTGATTATCTGCAGGAGGAGTTATGCAATCGGATATAGTCATAAAAGAAAATGAATTGATCGACCCATCGATCTACCCTGAAGAACAACGCAGTCTGGTTGAAGATTTTAATGCGCGCATACGACGATTGACCGGTATCATTACCGGAATCGGAAAAGAGTATCATACAATCTGGGTGATTAACGCCACTACAAAGAAGATGTATCTGTACCGTACAACCGGAGAAAATACGAATCGTTATGCGGTTGAACTGGGATTTCGTTTTGACAATTATGACCGTTTTATCGAGGAATACGTAGACCGATGCGTCGTAAACAGTGTAGAGAGCGTCCAAAGGGATGTGAAACTGGACATCGTGTTTTCACGGATCAAAAACGGAGATCTGTTTACTCTGGATTATATGCGTCTGGCCGATGACGGGAATATGTCCTATCATCAGATGGCTTTTGCGCTTGCCGGGCAACCGGGAGAAACGGATAATTTTATACTGGCTTTCCGGGATATAGATGAATCCATTCGCAAGCATATTTCCGACAAACGCTATTTGAGAGAACAGCTGGATATCGTGGAGACGTTAAGCCGAGATTACTACAATATCTTCAAGATCAATCCCAAGACGGGCGACGTGGTGATCCTGAAGCTGGACGGCTATGTTACAAAAGGTATGGAGGGTGCAGGCGAAAAGAAATATTCCTACGACGTACTCTACAAACAGTACGTAAAGGATCGTGTCTATTCCGAGGATCAGGAGTGGATGTATGATGCCATATCTTTGGAGACGATCAACAGAAAGCTTTCGAAAAACTCGGAGTATGTCTCCAGTTACCGTGTAACAGATAACGGCGAGGTACATTATTATCAGTTTACATATATTCTTATCAACGCCAATATTCCGGGCAGTGATATGCTGGCCGGTTTTAAGAACGTGGACGACGTCGTGGCCTCGGCAAAAGAACGCCAGAATCTGGAGATCCTTGCCAGCACCGATATCATGACAGGCATCTTAAATCGCGGCAGCGGCGAACGTAGAGTGATCGACGCCATGGCAAACAATAAAACGGGAATGCTCTGCATCCTGGATGTTGACAAATTTAAGAATATCAACGATGAATATGGCCACAGTGTGGGAGATAAGGTGCTCCGCGGGATTGCGGATGTGTTGAAGCTTGCCTTCCGGGATGAGGATATCATCTTCCGTCTGGGCGGTGACGAGTATGCGGCATATATTATGAATCTGGGTGATAAAGAGACCGGTAAGGCGATCATGGACCGCGTCTTTAAAGCAATCTCCGAGATGGAAATTCCGGAGCTCGGAGACAAAAAGGTCTGCGTCAGCGCCGGTGCCGTGTTCTTTAAAGAAGGCTACAAGGGATCCTTCGAAGATTATTATAAGCTTGCGGACAGCGGTGTATATGAGAGTAAAAAGGTCAACGGCAGTGCGCTGATTTTCAGATAGGACAGGAATCCTCAGACTCCGTTTTCCAACACGGTATCCGTTCCTGTTCTCATTCTACCCTCCCGTTTTTTATCGAAGTACGGCATCTGTCAGTCTATCCAGACTCCAGGCCGCATTCGCCGGGCTGGTGGACGGATGTTTTTTAGACTTCATACAATCTCCATATCGATACAAATCCAGGTTCCGATCGGCATCTCGCATTCTCTCCGGCCATACTCCCGGAAGCCTACTGCTTCATAACAACGCCTTGCCCCTTCGTTATTTTCAAATACACCCAGATCGATCCGCGAAGCAAAGAGACGCTCTCTTACATACTCTATTCCGAGCCGGAGCATTTCTTTTCCATACCCTTTCCCTCTGAGCGAAGGATCCAGGATAACAAAGCCAAAACGTACCGAGCTGTTATCGTCCTCTCTCGGATATCTTATGATAAAATGACCTACGACAGCTCCCTGATCATCCACCGCCGTCAGCGGAAAGAACCGTCCCGTTTCCATCTGCGGTGCATAGTTTTCATTGATATCATCTCCCGAAAGCGGATACTTGTTAAACCTGTCGGCAGACCATCTGTATAATTCTTCTTCGGATCGAAGCCATCCGGCTATGATCCCGGCATCTTCCTGTTTATATTCTCTCAGTCTCATATTATTCTTTTTACCTCTTGATTCCTCTAAATGATAATCCCTCTAAGCCAGGATCGACAATACTTTCCGCTCTATAAAATCGACTCTGTCAAATATCCTCGGCTTGAATGTACCGGTAATCCCCACGGATACATTTTCCGCTTTATTTACATAGATGATGTTTCCGCTGTCGCCGATTGCCGCGTAGACCTCTCTGTCATCGTACGGCTTATACCATAAGTAACCATAGTTCATGTTACCGAACCGTTCTCCGAGCTTTATGTGCGGCGAAAGCATCTCATCCACATATTCTTCGGACACTATTCTGCGACCCTCATACTCACCGTCACCCAGTACCATTGCCCCTATCACAGCCATATCTCTTGCCGACATACATAAGCCCCAGCCTGCGGTAACCGTCCCCTGCGGGTCGGAGTACCACTCATATTTTCTCGGGTTCTTGTTCATAAAGAAATCAAACTGATCTTCTTTGGAACTGTCTCCGTGCGGAATCCTCTTCGGAAGCGCGAGCGGCTCAAAAAGATACCTGTTGGCAAAATCTACGCATTTCTCTCCGGATGCTCTCTCAATGATCCCTATAAGAATCTGAACGCCCAGCGTTGCATACCTGAATTCCCCCGTGATCCCTTTTCGTCCTCCGAGATAATCAAGCGTCGTGAGCGTCCAATCCTGCGATGTGCACACCTTTTTCCACGGCTCCGACTTTCCCTTATACGGGGCTGTCATTGTCAGAAGGTGTCTGACCGTTACGTCATAAATGGTCTTCTCTCCCCGCTTAACAGTATAATCCGGGAAGAAATCCATCACTTTTTGGTCCACGCTCTTAATATATCCTTTATCCAGCGCGATTCCCGCAAGCAAAGCCGTCACACCTTTGGTCACGGAATTGACATTCATGGCATCTTCAGTCTTAAAGCCATGCCAGCAATCATCATAGACCGGCTTGCCGCCCTGAAGAGCATAGATCTGGCAGATATTCCTCTCGTTGCCGGTGCTGCTCTCGATATACTTGTGAAGTTGTTCTTGGTTCAAAACAATAGCCTCCTCTTAGGAAAGATTTGGACGTCCTAAGAAAAGGCTAATGTAATTAAAAATTAATTTCAAGTACTTTTTTGTATTTTTTTATTTCCGGGTCGTAATACTTTACGGCCAACATAGTCAGATCATCAAATTGAGGCGCACTACCCACAAAGGCGTCCACATCCGTGCGAACCGCTGCGAGCAGTTCCTCCGGCGTCCCGTCCGCCCGCTTGTTGAGCGCCGCTATCATACGGTCCATACCGAACCTCTCCCCTTTGGAATCCGTTGCTTCCGGCACACCGTCGGTATATACAAAGAGCGTATCTCCCGGCGCCAGATCAAATTCATCGTCCGTGTATCGGATCTTCTTTCTTCCCCCGAGCACAAAACCGTGCTTTCTCTTTAACAGCTCGAACTCCCCGTTCGCACGCCGGATCGCGGGGTGCTCGTGGCCCGCATTCACCTCCACCACATGTCCCGTGGATACGGTGAGAATGCCCAGCCACACCGTGACAAACATCTTTGCCTGATTTCCCTCAAAGAGCTGCGGGTTTACGTCCATCAGGATCTCGGCGGGTGTTCCGCCCATCATGGCGCGGTTTTTGATCAGGGTTCTCGAGATCAGCATGAACAGTGCCGCGGGAATACCCTTTCCGGAAACATCCGCGATCACAAGAGCCATATGATCGTCGTCAATAAAGAAGGCGTCGTAAAAGTCGCCTCCCACCTCCTTGGCCGGATCCATGGAGGCATGCAGGTCAAACTCCTTCCTCTCCGGAAACAGCGGGAACACATGCGGGAGCACGCCCTCCTGAATGGAGGATGCTGTGGAAAGCTCTTTTTCCACGGCAAGCTTTTCCCTGCCCTGTTCTATGTTCAGAATACAGTACATGACGAGCGTATCCAGCATGCAGATCGCGTAGTTTAGCGAAAGCCCGTAGATAAATATGGATATGAACACGATGGGAAAGGGCGTGGCTAAATAGGTCGCAATGGCTATGATCTGTTTTCTGGTGAGCCGCTTCCTGCATGTCACAAGAAGTGCAACGACCAAGATGAGCAAGACCACGGTGTAAAGCATGAAAAGCGGGAAAAGCGCTCCCCTGTGATACACTCCCTGATGGTCAATGGTAAAGAAAAACCCGAAGAAGAAGTTTGCCACGCACAGAAGCATTTCCACCACATAACCGAGCTTCAGAAAAAGCTCCGCCTTCTTTACCAACGGTTCATCCCGCCCGATGATCTGTGTCACATAGCGCCAAAAGCAATAGATCACAGTGGGCATTGTCAGATAAAACACCGTGTTGTCGATCCTGTTCAGCAGCCAGAGCTCCGGGCGGTTTTCCATCACCCACGCGCAGGCATCCGTAAAAAGCGCCAGAATGGTTGCCTGAACCATGTAGCGAAAACTTTTAAAATCCACACCCACGCGCTGCAGATCAATGTAGCAAAACAGCAGGAGTAAAAATCCTATGATCATACAGACCAAGTCTATGCCGACGTTCATGGCGCGGATCGGCGACAAAGTCTCCACATCTCGAAAATGCAGGATCACGATCGTTGCGATGATCAGGAATATATCGAATCCCACGGTAATGACAGCGGTTTTCTTAGTCACCCTGCTGTTGTTGTTTTTCCCGTTTGTCATTTAAACCCTCCGACAAAACAATCATACCTTCCGGCTATCAGATGATCGTCAGTACATCCGTAAATCCGGTCATTTCAAAGACCTCCATGATCTCGTCATTGACGTTTGCCATGGTCATCTTTCCGTCCTTGTCATCCATTTCCTGCTGCGCCGTGAGCAGCACGCGCAGGCCGGCACTGGTAAGGTACTCAAGGCCAGCAAGATCGAAGTTTACCTCGTCGGCAGCGCCGATCTTCTCCGTGATCACCTCTTCGAGCTTCGGTGCCGTCTGGGTGTCGAGCAACCCCTCCAATGCAATGTTCAATGTGGTTCCCGATAAATTTGCTTTGATGTTAAACATGATTTCCTTCTCCTCCTACTATCTTTGTAAGTATTAATATATTTTTTCCGTCAGCGGTCTCGTAACGGATATCATCCACCGTGTTTTTCACCATGAAGAGTCCGAGCCCGCCGGCTTTCCGTTCCTTCGCCGAGAGCGTGATGTCCGGCGTCTCCGCCGAAAGCGGGTTATAGGGCACGCCCTCATCCGTAAAGGTGATCGTGACCGTATCGCTCTCGCTGTCGTACTCATACGAAACCTTTACATCTCCCTTTGTATCCCCGTAAGCGTAATCGGATATATTGGCGAAGATCTCGTCCACGATCATGTGGAGCTTCAGCACATCCTTCCGGCTGATCCCCTCCGTGGCGGCAAGCTCTCCTTCCACGAAGGAGAATACCTCTTCTATGTTGTTTTTATCCGCTTTTATGCATATTTCTTTCATTCGCAGTTTCTCCCCTTAATCTAAACAGCCCGGGTCACGCGCTTTCTCCTGAGTTCACCTTTAAGTTGTTGAGATACACCGGCATCGGAGCACCATCCGTCGATTCGAGAACGGTTTTCTCACTTGATCCACCACTCCGGCGTCAGTTCGCCGAGCGTCATCACCTTCTCCTCTTTTACGTCCATCATGATCTCAATGCCCTGATACTTTCCGGGCATCAGC
>CACZPL010000200.1 GCA_902783015.1 uncultured Lachnospiraceae bacterium | reverse complement strand
TATCCGGACGGCAGCCTGGACGATGAGCCGGTATGGGCTTCCATAGAGCTTTACCTTGCAACCGGTGATGAGAGCTATTTGAAGGATTTCAACGAGTATAAGGAGCGCTTCTATTCCTACGGCCTCGGCTGGGCATCCGTCGGCTACTACCCGATGTACGATGCTGCGAAGGCAGAGGGGATCGATGCGGAGCTGCAGAGCTTTGCAAAGGAGACCATCATAAAGGGCGCCGACAAGCTGGTTGACGACTGCGGAAAATCAGGTCTCTTTGTGGGACTTTCCCAGAACTTCCCCTGGGGCAGCAACATGAATATCGCAAACGAGGCAATGCTCCTCATGATGGCAAACAAGCTTGAGGAGAAGCCGGAATACATGGATCTTGTGAACAAGCACAGAGATTACATCTTCGGCGCAAACGGCGTGGGCTACTGTTATGTGACCGGCTACGGTACATTGACCCCGGAGCACACACACCACAGACTGTCGCAGACCATAGGCAAGACCATGCCGGGTATGCTCGTGGGCGGAGCGAACAGCGATCTCTCCGATCCTTACGCAAAGGCAGTGCTCACAGGTGTTGCCGCACCGGCACAGTGCTATGTGGATAACGACCAGAGCTATTCCTGCAACGAGATCACAATCTATTGGAACTCCCCGCTCATCTACATGATGACGGGAATGAGCAAGTAATCAAATGTCAGAGGAAACAAGAATCGAAAAAAAGCGCCGGGCAACCGGCGCAATCATTGCATCGAATCTGAGAGGTAATTATTGTCATTACCTCTCTTTCCTCATTGTCTTCACGGTCTTTCTCGCCGTGATGGTGGCGGAGCAGATCGAGCCCTTCGGCGGAAAGAGTCTGACCCTGGTGGACAGCCTGCACCAGTACATACCCTTTTACTCGGAGTACAGGGACAAGCTTCTCACGGGCCGCGGCCTTTCCTACAGCTTCAATGTGGCGCTCGGCTCCAACTTCTCCTCGTTGTTTGCATACTATCTCTCCAGCCCCTTCAACATCATCCTGCTGATCGTGCCGAAGCGCGCGATCATCGCGGTGGTCAACCTCACCATGGCGGTGAAGGTATCTCTCGCCGCGCTCTTCATGTCGGTGCTGCTGGTAAACTATAACAAGAAGAAACGGATCCAGGATCCGCTGGTCATCGGCATCGCCGTGTCCTATGCGCTTTCCAACTATATGATCGGATACTTTTGGAACACCATGTGGCTTGACGCGATCATGGTCTTCCCGCTCATCATCCTGGGATTCAAGCGCATGGAAGATGAAAAGAAGCCGTTGCTCTACACGCTGACCCTGGCCTACGCGCTGTTTTGCAATTACTATATCGCGTACATGATCTGCGCCTTCCTGGTGCTGTGGTTTTTATTCTATGAGCACAAGGGCTTCAAGGCCTTCTTCATAAACGGTTTGCGCTTTGCGCTCTACTCCGTGACGGCGGCCTGCCTGGCAGCCTGCGTGCTGATCCCGGCCTTTCTCGGCATTCGCGCCACAGCGGCGGGAAGTCCGACCACAACAGCCTATAAGAGCGGTCTCGGAAAGCTCTTCGGCCTGCCGAAGCATGAGTGGTACGGAAGTATCTGGAAGCTGTTAAAGCAGCAGCTCTTTATGAGCAAGCCCATCACCAACCAGACCTTCGACGGCGGCGTGAACCTTTATTGCGGTATGATCGTGATCCTGACCACGGCACTGTATCTGATCGGCGCAAAGACGAAGCTGTGGCAGAAGCTGCGTTACGCCGTGCTGCTCTCCTTCCTCATGGTGAGCTTCAACGAGACAACTTTGAATTATATCTGGCACGGGATGCACGACCAGTACGGCATTCCGAACCGGTTTTCCTTTTTGTTCATTTTCGTGCTGCTCTTTGCGGCCTACGAGATGCTCTCGCAGATCCCCAAGACACACCCGTGGTTCGTCATATTCTCCATGATCCCGGCCGCGGTGTACGTCTTTGTGCTCAAGGTGAAAAATGAAAATGCCGTGTCGAAGGGCGTGATGATCGGTTCGGTGATCTGTCTGATCGTGTACGCGCTGATCCTGATGCTCGCCACAACGCAGCTGCTCAAAAAAAAGCTCTACCGCTGGGTGATGAGCATTGCGATCGTGGCGGAGATCGTGGTAAACGGCGTGTTCGGCTTTTCCGAGATCGGCTACGCGGACTACGCCGGGAAATATTCCACGCTTCCCGAGATGCAGGCGACCGTGGATTACATGAAAAAAACCGCGCAGGAAAAGGGGCAGACCTTCTATCGCGCGGAGGTGATGAAGCATCGCGTTTTAGACGAAGTGACCTTCTACAACCTGCCCAGCGTGAGTACCTTTAACTCCACCGTGGGCGGTGATATCGTGGAGCTGATGGGGCGCATCGGCTTTTACACGGGGGCAAACGAGTTCCTGTACATGGGCAGCACGCCCTTTACGAACTCCATCCTCGGTGTGCGCTATGTGCTGGAGCGTCAGGATGACCTGAACAATTTCTCATTTAACTATTCAGACAACCCGGCCGGGGTTGCCATCTACGAAAATCCCTGCCCGCTCTCCATCGGCTTTGCTGTGGATGAGGCAGTCAGAAACTGGGACAGCTATCCGGGCACACCCATCAAGCGCCAACAGGAGCTGGCCTATGATATGACGGGACAGCCGGCATTCTTCAATGTCGTGTACCCGGATCTTACCTTCAGCAGCGACAACATGGATATAGGTGAGCCTTCGCGAGATGTCACCGTGACCCCGCAGAACTCCGGCGCCGCGGACTTTACCATGAGCTTTACCGCGCAGGAGGACGGGGACTACTACATCAACTGTCGCGGAAACTACATCACAAAGATTCGCTTCTATGTGGACGGAAAGCCGATTGCCTATGACCGCTATCAGGTGCAGATATTCCATCTCGGGTATTTGACAGCGGGACAGAAGGTGAATGTGCAGTATGAGTACGATGATCTGAAGATTGAGCCTGTGGTGGCACACTTCGAGATCGCGATCTTTGACAGGGCGGAATATCAAAAGACCTACGAAAAGCTGGCGGAACATCAGCTACAGGTGGAAACCTTTGAGGATGGGCATGTGAAGGGGACCATCGACATGCCGCTCGGAAAGACCCTGTTCACCTCCATCCCCTACGATAAGGGCTGGAAGCTTACGGTGGACGGCAAGGATGCGGAGTACTACAAGTTCGGCGGTGCGCTGATTGGCATCGATCTTGCGCCCGGTACGCATGAAATAGAACTCAAATATACGCCGCCCGGAAAAATGCTCGGTTGGCTGCTCACGGTACTGGCGATCCTGTTCCTGGTGCTGCGCGCGGTGTTGCCGCCTATTTTTCAAAAAAAACAAAATAAAAAAGAGTGGATTTATACAGAAAGTATAGTAGAATAATGCTTGAGAGAGAAATTAAATAGTTCACGTAGACACAC
>CACZPL010000199.1 GCA_902783015.1 uncultured Lachnospiraceae bacterium | reverse complement strand
GCGCCCCTCCTCGTTTTCGATGGTGATCATCATGCCGGTCATGGCGAGAGCCTCGGCAAAAAGCTCCGTCCGCAGGCCGACAAAAAGGACCTGCGCGATCGTACCGATGGCAACGACCCCGAAGAAGAAGAGCATCACCCTGCGCACCTTCTCGGTGATGGCGCTCCAAAAGAGCATCAGCATTGCCACGGCCCAGAGATAGTAGCCGATGCTGATGACATAGAGGATGGCCTCCGCCCAGTTTCTGTGGTAGTTACCGTCCGAAGTGAAGTAGTAGATCCAATGCGTAAACGGGTTAATGAGTACCAAAATGAGGCACGCAAACATGGGTGCCTGATAAATGAATCTGAGATTATAATTCAATCTGTAGATTGCACCCGTCACAATGGAAATGTAGAAGCAGAACAACGGCGCAAGATGTGCGTGGAACATGAAATAGACAAACTGCGGCCAGCTGCGGAACGCAAAACCGACCGGCGAATCAATGTAGGGGCCGGCAAAAAAACTGACCAGATTACAGATCGCGGCAATCAGGATATTGCCCACGATCATGAGAAACATCTTGTTTTGGATCTTTTCGGGCTTGGAACGCACCAGAGTAAAGTAGATACAGGACACACAGATACAGACTGCTGCAACCAAAAAACCTTCTGAGTTGATAAGCTCCGGTATACTCAAAGTGGTTCACCTCCCGTCCCCGATTCAAGGATAATCTGATTTATTATACACCATTTTGGGCAATAATGCCACTTTTTTTCACAGAACAAACCGAGATCACATAGTCGTCAAAGGTCGTATCTTTCTCCCGGTATATTCAGTCTGCGCTATCGTTTGCCTTCGTTAACAGGCAGCATGTCTCACAGTGCGAGCTGTGACAAAATTGATCGAAAACCTGCGCCTTTTGCAGGCGGTATCCGCCCGCAGCGAGCAGCTTGATGTCTCTGGCCAGAGTCGCAGGGTCGCAGGACACATACACGACCTTCGGCGGCGAAAGCTTTAATATTGTCTCTATGAGCTTGGGATCGCAGCCCTTCCGGGGCGGATCGACTACCACACAATCCGGAGTGCCGTGACTGTCGGTGGCAACATCCTCCGCCTTCCCGCAATAAAACTCCGCATTGTCGATGCCGTTTCGCCTCGCATTCTTCTTCGCATCCTCGATGGCCTGCGGCACGATCTCCACCCCGAACACCTTCTTTGCCTGTCTTGCCAAAGAAAGCGAGATGGTCCCGATGCCGCAGTAAAGGTCCCATACGGTCTCGCCTCCGGAAAGCCCGGCATACTCCGCCACCTTTTTATAGAGCTTTTCCGTCTGAACCGGATTGACCTGGTAAAATGAAACCGGAGAGATCTCAAACTCGACTCCCAGAAGCGTGTCGCGTATCACATCCGCACCGAAGATCGTGACGGTTCTGTCACCTAAAATGCGGTTGGTTTTTTCTTTATTGATATTCAGGGATACGCCGGTGATCGTTACTGCCAATCCCCCGCCCGCAACAACTTCCGAAGCTGCAGCCTGCAAGGCGTCCGCAAGCTTCTGTCTCAATGACTCCCGAAACTCCTCCGGCTCTCCGTTGATCACAAAGCAGACCATGACCTCACCCGAGGTATAGCCCACCCTGGTCAGGATGTGGCGCAAAAGTCCTGTGTGGCTCTCTTCGTTGTAGATCAAATTCGGATCCTTATCATATTCCGCCTGGAGCACCGGGCGAATATGTCTGAGAATGCAGTCATTTACGGGGTGCCCGATGGGACAGCGTTCCAGGTCGATGATCGAGTGCGTCCGGCCCGCGTAAAAGCCGATCTGTACTCTGCCGTCCTTATCCACGCCCACCGGAAACTGCATCTTGTTTCTGAAATAAAAGGGGATCTCCATCCGCTCGATGGGTTCCATGATCGCATCAAGCTCCTCCGCGGGAACCCCGCCGATCCTTGTAAGGCAGTCCTTCACCTTCTTTTCTTTGAGCGCAAGCTGCGCCGGGTAGGAAAGCTGCATCATGGTGCATCCGCCGCACCGGGCCGCATTCTTGCAAAGCGGCTGCACACGATCCTCCCCGGGAGTGATCAGCTTCATGAGGCGCGCAAAGGCGTAACTCTTCTTTACCTTGGTCAGCTGCACCAGGCACCTGTCGCCCGGCACCGCATCCTTTACAAACACGGCAAAAAGACCGCCTTCATCAGTCTGTAAATGACCGATGCCGGCGCCCTCGTTGCTGATATCTTCTATTGTGATCTCGTACTGTTCGTTCTTTTTCATGATTCGGTCGGTCTGATATTGGAATCAAACATGCGGTTAAAGCCGAGCCAGCCGTGGCTGTTTTCGTTATTCTTAAGCACCTCCACGAAACCCTGCACCTTTGCGTCCATGTTGTCCGCATGGGCAAGCGCCACCGCCTCGATCAGTGCCGGCTTCTTGGGTGAGCCGAATTCAAGCTCCCCGTGATGGGCTAAAATACAGTGCTTCAACTCATCCGCAAGCTTCTTCGGGAAGCCGGGGATCTCCCTGATCTTCGCATCCAGCATCATGGTGCCCATCACGATATGCCCCACCAGCTGTCCCTCGTCTGTGTAGTCGTTCTCGGGGAAGGACGAGATCTCGTCCAGCTTTCCGATATCGTGAAACAGCGCCGCCGTGACCAACAGATCGCGGTTGAGCATCGGGTAATGCCCCGCCATGAAATCGCAGATCTCGGCTACGGAGAGCGAATGCTCCAATAATCCGCCGATAAATGCATGGTGCATGGTCTTTGCGGCACTGTGGCGTTTAAAACGCGCGGCAAATTCCGCATCCTCCTCAAAGAAACGCTTTAACAGCGTGCGAAGATGCTCGTTTTGCACGGACGCGCAAAGCGAGAGAAGCCTGCCGTACATCTCATCCGTGTTCTTTTCCGTGCAGGGCATGTAGTCCGCCACGTCGAACTCCGTCTCCTCCGCCACGCGTACGCGACGGATATTCAGCTGCAGCGCGTTGTTGAAGCTTGTCACCTGCGCATCCAGGCGGATGTAATCCATATCCTCAAAATGCCCGATGGCATTGTTTAAATCCCAGATCTTGCCGTCCACGGTGCCCGTCTTGTCCTGCAGCATCAGCGAATAATATGTCTTGCCGGTCTTTGACTGCGCTACCGTCTTCTTTCTGCAAAAATAAACCTCGGAAACCATTTCTCCCTCGCGGAGATCCTTGATATAATGCATAGTCTGTCTCTCTTTCTATCTGCTTCCTATTAATACACCCGTCATGCCGCGCGGCGCAGGCTTTGCGTCCGCCTTGGCCAGGGAGAAGGTAAATTCGCTCCCCACGCCCTCGGTGCTGACAACGCTGATATTCTCGTTGTGCGCGCCTATGATCTCCTTCGTGATGGAGAGGCCCAGACCACTGCCGGTCTTGTCGCGCCCGCGGGACTGGTCCGTCTTGTAAAAGCGCACCCAGATCTTCTTTTGCGCATCCTTCGGAATGCCCACGCCCTCATCCTTCACTGACACGAAGATCTTCTCACCGCGCTCGGTAAGCGTCACGTAGATGCCGCGACCGGAGGGTGTAAACTTGATGGCATTGTCCAAGAGGTTGTAGATCACCTGCTGGATCTTCAGCTTGTCCGCAAACACCACGGAATTCTCCGTGTGGTTGTCTAACTGCAGCGAGATGTGCTTGTTCTCGCACTTTCCCTCGTAGGTCGCCATGGCGCTTCGCACCAAATCTACAATATCAAACTCCCGGGGCATCAGCCAGATACCGTAGGAGTCGTAATCATTCAATTCAAGCAAAGAATTTGTAAGCTTGGACAGGCGGTTAGTTTCGTCTACTATGATAGACAAATACCGTTCCTGCTTCTCCGGCGGGATGGTACCGTCCTTGATCGCCTCCGCGTAACCCTTGATGGAGGTGAGCGGCGAGCGGAAATCGTGCGAGATGTTGGAGATGAACGCACGGCGGTAATCGTCCAGCTTCTGCAGCTCGGAGGCCATGTACTCCAGCGAGTGGGCGAGCTGCCCGATCTCATCCTTGGAGCGAATGTTCATCTTGGTCTCAAAATTACCGGTAGAGTACTCCTCCGCCACGGAAACGATACGCCGCACGGGGCGCATGATCTTTCCGGACACGATACCGATCAGCGCAAAGCTGATGATGATCATGACCAAAAACGGCAGGTACATACTCTGAATGATCCGGCGCTGCAGATCGTGCAGCTGATTCACCGTGGAGTGAAGGAAGATCATGCCCACGGGATTGTTGTTGTTCGTAAGCGGCACCGCCACCGTGATCACGTCGTCTGCAAAGAGATCGTAGAAATTGCCGGTGAAGGTCTGCATCTTTTGAAAATCAAAATCGTAGTCCAACAGGCGGATGTTGTTCGGGCAATCCGGATGGTTCTCCAGCGAGGACCAGGCCACCGGGAAGCCGCGCTCATCCACGTACCAGATGCTGGTCTCCAGAGTCTGGCTGTAGTAATCGAGATTTCCCTTCAGAATATTTAAGGAATAAAGCCCGTTGATATAGGCCGCGATGGACTGTTCCGAGATCAGGAAGGCCTCGTTGGTGAGCACCTCGATGCGCTCATTCTCCAGAGCTTCCTTCGTGCTGTGGGAGGTGTAAAACACCAACACAAAGAACACCACCATCGTGATGGCGAGAAAGGTCAGTATGATCTTGTCAAATACGGAATGTTGAAACAGCTTCATGCCTTATCTGACCTCAAATTTATATCCCTTGCCCCAAACCGTCGTGATGGACCAGTTGTGCTCCTCACCAATCAGCTTCTCGCGGAGACGCTTGATATGCACATCCACGGTACGCGAGTCGCCCGCGTACTCGTAATCCCAGAGCTGATCCAAAAGCTGGTCGCGGGTAAACACCTGATTCGGGCGCTTTGCGATAAAGTACAAAAGCTCCAGCTCCTTGGGCGGCATCTCGATCTGCTTGCCCTCGAAGATCACGATATAGTTTGTCAGGTTCACCAGAAGCTCGTCGTACTCCACATACTCCCCCTGATGATCCGTGCCCAGCGCATCCTGCGTCTTGATCTCGATCGGCGGAGCGGAGCGTTTTAACACGGCGCGCACGCGGGCCACCATCTCGTTGGAATCAAAGGGCTTAACGATATAGTCGTCCGCGCCGATCTTGAAGCCGAGCACCTTGTCCAGGGTCTCGCCCTTTGCGGACAGCATAATGATGGGCGTGTCGTGACGCTTCCTGACCTCGGCGCAGACCTCGTAGCCATCCATGTCGGGCAGCATGATGTCAAGCAATATCAGGTGCGGCGCGAAGCTCTCCACCTTCTGGATGGCATCGTGGCCGTTCTCCGCGATCTCCGTGGCAAAGCACTCCTTCACCAGATAGAGCGAGATGAGCTCGGCGATGTTGGCGTCGTCGTCTACGATCAGAATTCTTTGTTTTTCCATATTCGCATCTCCCTATAACTCTACAACAGTAACCCCATGTTCACCCTCGCCGTACTCTCCGGAACGGTACCTCGACACACTCGGGTGGAACCGCAGATGCTCCTGAATTCCCTTCCTGAGCGCTCCGGTCCCCTTGCCGTGCACGATCCGCACACTGCTCATGTGGGCGAGCACCGCATCGTCTAAGTATTTGTCCAGCTTGGCGATGGCCTCATCCACGGTGAGGCCGATCACATTTAACTCCGGCGAGATCGTCATGGCCTTGCCCGTGATACTCTTACCCGTCGTGCGGATAGCCTGCCCCTCTGCCTTCACGGTCGGTTCATCTATGATGGCAAGATCCTTGATGGGAAGCTTGGTATTGATGATCCCCATGCGCACTCCGGCGATCCCCTTGGAATCCGGCAGGGCCGAGATGGTACCCTTGGTGTTCATAGACAGCACCAGCACCGTGTCGCCGATGTGGAAATCCGAAGCCTTGTGGTTTGAAGTCCGCGCCGGCTTTGCTTTTGTCCTGTCCTTGTCCAGCTTTCCGATCTGATCCCGCAGCTTGCCGCGGCGATCCTCCATGGTCCGTGCATCCGCGCGGTTCGGGTTGCTTCTCCATTTATTATAATCACTGATGGCGGCATCCGCCGTCTGCTTTGCCTCATCCAAAAGGTCCCGCGCTTCCTCACGGGCCTTGTCTAAGATCTCGGCTTTCTTTTCGCTCAGCTCCTTCTCCTTTGCGGAAAGGGAGGCCTTTAAGGCTTCGATCTCCTCGCGCTGCTCCTTTGCCCTGCGCGCATCCTCCTCCGCCTGCTTTTTGCTCTCGGAAAGATCCGTTATCAGCTTTTCCATATCCAGCTTACCGCTGTCAAGACGCCTTCTCGCGTCCTCAATGATGTAGTCCGGTAGCCCCAGCTTTCCCGCAATGGCAAAGGCGTTTGAGCTTCCCGGTACGCCGATGCGGAACCGGTAGGTGGGTGCCAGTGTTTCTATATCAAACTCGCAG
>CACZPL010000198.1 GCA_902783015.1 uncultured Lachnospiraceae bacterium | reverse complement strand
TGTTCGCGAAACTCCAGTTTTAAGAATAAATATATTGCATAAAATGAAGAGTAGTGATAAAATGTACTTATAGTTCGAATAACGACGTATAGCTGCAAGGAGGTTTTTATGCCCGAATATAATTATCACGAACAGGCTGATATGCAAAAGCTGAATTACGTGGATCAGATCATCAGTCAGATGCCACGTTATGTGACACAATTTTTCCGCGGCATCTCGCAGACACATGCACCCGGAACCCGGCTGATGTATGCCCGCGAAATCCAGCATTTTTTTGATTACATCATAGATGTTTCCTACGATAAAAATATCACGTCTTATATGGACATTTCTTTGGATGTTTTATCCTCTATCGATCACGAATTCATTGAGGACTATCTGTACCACCTTCAAACCTACAAGGACCCGAAAACCGGCGTTCAGCGCAAAAACGGCGACACGACCCTGAAACGCAAGCTCTGTGCCCTGAGCGTGATGTACAAATACCTTTACAAGCACGACAAGGTCACGGAAAACCCCGTCAGTAAGGTTGACATGCCCAAGATCAACGAAAAGGCCATTGTGCGCATGGATGCAGCCGAGACGGCGAATTTCCTCGATACGGTCGAATACGGGAACAATCTGTCGAACCGTCAGCAGAAATTTCACGACAAGTCAAAGGTACGCGACCTGGCGATCATGACGCTGATGCTTTCTACGGGTATCCGTATCTCCGAATGTGTGGGTTTGGACCTAAATGACGTCGATCTGGACAATACCTCGCTGCATATCATCCGAAAAGGCGGCAAGGAGGCCATCGTTTATTTCAGCGATGAAGCTGCCGATGCTTTAAAGGAATACTTGAAGGAACGAAAAAAGATCGACGCCGAAAAAGGCTCCGAGCAGGCATTGTTTCTCTCCTCACAGCGAAAACGCTTAGGAATCCGAAGCATTGAAAAAATGGTCAAGAAATATGCACTCGCCTCTGTGCCCTTAAAAAAGATCACGCCTCATAAGCTTCGAAGCACCTTCGGTACCGCGCTTTACAATGAGACCGACGATATTTACCTTGTGGCGGATGTCCTCGGGCACAATGATGTAAATACAACCAGAAAGCATTACGCGGATATGGACGATTATAAGAAGCGTCAAAGTCGTAATAAGGTAACGCTCCGTGAATCGGCGAACGGAAAAAATAAATAAATTAACCGTAATAAACTTATGTTAACTAATCACTTGACCATTTTTATTAATCACAGATTCATTATTCGGTATGCATTAATTCAGACTGCCGGTCCGATACCCCTGAAGATCCACGGTCACATATTTAAAACCGAGATCTTTCAGCTTTTCTTCCGCATCCATACGTATATCTTCCGATAAAAGTCGCGGTATTTCGCCGGAAAGCACCTCAATCCTGGCAATCTCTCCGTGGTGTCGTACCCTGCATTGTGAAAACCCCTTTTCAAACAGGTACGCCTCTGCTCTGTCGATCATGCTGAGCTTTTCAGCTGTAATCTCCTGCCCATACGGGATTCTGCTTGCCAGACAAGCCATGGAGGGCTTATCAAAGGTCGGCAGACCGAAATACTCTGATAAGCTGCGGATCTCGGCCTTTGACAGACCTGTTTCAAGCAGCGGACTTTTCACCGAGAACTCTTCGATCGCGCGCATTCCGGGTCTGTAATCCGAAAGATCATCCTTATTGGACCCCTCACAGACACAGGTGATCCCTTCTTCATTCGCAATCGCTATAATTCCGGTAAATATCTGTTTCTTGCAATGATAACACCTGTCTTTCGGATTATCGCTAAATCCATCCACGGAAAATGGGTCGAAGGAAAGAGTTTTCTGCCTGATCCCACGGCACTTACAGAATTCTTCCGCCTCACCACGTTCTTTTTGTGGAAGCAAGGGTGAAAGTACGGTCACAGCAAGGGCATTCTCACCACAGGCCGCATGAGCCGCATATAAAAGCAGCGTGGAATCCACACCGCCGGAAAAAGCGATCACAGCCTTTTCCTGACGCGAAAACCACGCTGTCAAAGTATCGTATTTCTTTTTTGTTTCGATATCAATTTTCATAGCTTACTATTTTCAATCCCTAATCATTTGTACAGGATATCCAGATCTACGTAACCGTCTATGCCCGGCACATCGCCCCAGCAACTGTGCTGCCACATATAATAGTCACCCGCGTAATCTGTTTCATCCGTATAATGCGCAAGCCAGATCGGATGGGCCTCGTCGTTGGTCCAGGCATTTATCAAATGGCTTTTGCTTCCGTAGTTGCAGGCTTTGTAGCCCTCGGCTTCCACGGCGTCACAGAAGGCTTCAAAGCAGGCATTGACATCATAGAGATTCATGCCGTAATACTGAAAGCCGATAAAGTCCTCCCAGTCGTAGGCAATGGGAAAATCCAGCGTTTCTCCGTCCAGGACCTGCATGATGTAATCCACACTGTTTTGCACTTCCTCCACACTGCTCTCTTCCGCATGCCAGTAGATCCCGACCTTTAAGCCGGCAGCCTTAGCATTTTGGATATTATTATGATAATAGGAATCCGTATACAGTTCGCCGTCATCATAGCCGCCTAAGCGGATGATCACGAACTCACAGCCGGCGGCCTTGACCGCCTCATAATCGATGTCTTCCTGCCAGCGTGATACGTCAATTCCGAGACTTACATCCTCACCGCCGTAGTTAGCGGCAAAATCCGAGAAAGATTCTCGGTAATCGGAATCATCCGATGCCGGAATCTCCTCCACGACCTCAACGGTCATATCGGCCTCGGCACTCTTGCCGGTGTCGTCCGTAATGGTCAGATGCAACGGATAGGAACCGACGGTATAGCTGTCAACCGAACCCTCTGTTTCCAAGTCAAGATCACGGTCCACATCATCGGCGTAGCCGATATAGTCCCAAAGGGTAAAGCCCTTACCCTGTTCGATCGTGACACTTGACGGACACCAGAGAAATATGGGAGCTTCGGTGTCATCGGATAATGTCCGCTCGCGAAACTCAAAAGCCTTTCCGCCTGAAATTGCATCTGTTTCGGAGGCAGCTGCTCCTTGCTCGGTTGTGGTAAGTACCTCGGTGGTTGTCTCCTCCGTGGTTGTCTCCGTTGTCACGGTGATCTTCGGCACATCCTCGGGACTTGCGATATCAATGGATGTATCCGTGGACACCGTATCGTCGTTCTTGCCGATATTTGTCATGATCAGAACGATGATCCCGGCCAAAACAAGCAGGATCGCAAGGCTCAGCAGGATTATCAACACGCGTTTTTTATTCATTGAAATGAATATCCTCACCGTTTAGTTTGAAACGGAACCGGCAATTATTCACACGGATCTTCTGACGCATCAGTTCCACAGCCATGTCGTGATCCGTGATCAGCTTCAGGTTGATATCGGAATCCGAGAGGATCATGCTTGCCTCCTCCGAATATCCGCCTATAGCAACGAGATTTCTTCCGGAGCCGTCGTATCGCAGGGTTGCGTACTTTTGTTTATATCGGGATGCGCCGTGCAGACTGCCGATACCGGTACCGCCTTCCGCACGGATATCCAAATTCAGGGTTGCATCATGCAGATACAGAGATGCCGAAGCGCCGTCCACGCTGCCGACACCAACCACCTCGGAACCGCCCATATAGCATTTTACCGAGGAATAGCTGATATCGATGTCCGCGTTGTTTTCCACGGATCCGATACAAACGCTGCGCGTTACCTGGCTGTCAATCTCAATATCGCTGTTTGAAATATCAATCTTTGCCGCCTCGGAGAATGCTCCGATGGCAACACCGTTATGTCCGTTGGTCTTGATCGTATATTTACCGCTGTGGATGCGGATACCGCCGCCCATCCAGGAGCCGATACCGACACCGTTCTGGCCGCTGGCCTCGATATAGATCTCGCCGTTTTGATAAAAATCAAGATCGCCGTGCGGAAGTCCGGCGCCGCTACCGATGCCGTAATACCTGGAGGCGTTGAGCTTGATCTTCAGATTTCCCTCACCGTAAACCGAAAGCTTGGAACTCTTCGGCACGCAGATACCTCCGCCGTAGATGAAGTTCTCACCGACCAAATTCAGAGCCACATCGCAGCCGGAGGCGATATCGATGCCCGGACGGTTCTTGACATCCGAGAGATATACGTTTTCGAGGGTGACGCGACCCTGGTATTCATTCTGTATCTCCAAATGGATCTGTGTGCTGACACCGGGGGTCCCGACAATGGTGAGGTCGCGGTAGGTCGCGTTCGGGTCGCCGATCAGGATGGTGGTCTTCCCTTCCTTCACCAGGTTATTTAAGGAAATGCGGTTCGTTCTTCCGGCAAAGTATACGTTTTGCTCCAGACCGTCCTGACGCTCCTTCTGGTAGCGGGAAATCTCACGGCGGATGTTCTCATCGATCGCAGGAACGATCTTATCGGAAGGTCTTGCCGTATAGAAGCCCTGGATCAGGTCCGCACCGAGTAAAATGACCATGCGAAGCTCCTCGGAGGTTTCAACTCCCTCCGCAAGGGCCATGATATCATTTGCATGACAGAATTCTATGATCTCGCGCACGAAATGCTGTTTTTGCATGCTGTTTTGAATCTCCGACAGGAGTGAACGGTCGATCTTTACGTAATTAGGCATATAGCGAAGCAGGTTGCTCACGTTGGAATAACCGGTGCCGTAATCGTCTACGGCGATACCGATGCCGTGTTCCCTGAATCTTCTCTTCATCTCGAGAAGTGTCGTCTCCTCAAGCTCCGCCTGCTCAGTCAGCTCCACGACCGCAGATTTGGAATGCTTCTTTAAAAGGGTATTAACCCTGTCAAAATCCTCGTTTGAGAGCATACTGCCGGGGATACTGTTGATAAATACCTTTTTCCCCACAAAGAGATCCTCATTATTATCCAGAATAGACAGAACGTTTATGAAGGTTGCGCGCTCCACATCGTCCAGACGTCCCAGAATGTCGGAATGCTTGATGATCTGCAGGGGCGGGATACGCCACGAAGTGTTCGAACGCATCAAAGCCTCGTAGGAATAGATCTCACCGTCGGTGGAATTGACGATAGGCTGGAAATGATAGGTAAAGAGATTTTCGTTCAGGAGACGTTCTACCTCCGAAAGCTCTAATCTCTCGCTCTCCTCCAGACCCTCTATCTTGCTCTGCACGTTTCCGTGCTGCATATCCGTCGGGAATTTGATCAGGGAGGCCTGCTGTCTGTAGAGGGATTCTACGACATAGTTTCTCCTGAGGCTTTCAAGACCGCGGCCTACCGCCTGGATCCAAAGCCTGTAATCTTCCTTATAGGAATAGGTATCCTGTCCGAAGCCGAGGACAGCATAGCCATGGGAAATATTCTCAAAGAATACGGGTGTAAAGAAGTATACCCCGGGTTCATGGTCCGTAAACAGCTCCGGGAGCATATCCTTAGTCTCAAAGGATGATGTGCAGGAAATGCAGTTTTCTGCACTGTTTCCCGCATGGTATTCGAGGGCGCAAAGCATCTTCTCCGAATATCCGCCCTCCGGAAGATCGGATTCATAGAGCTCATCCGGGGTCAGCCACTGATCGTTCAGGCAAAGGTGGAAGCTGTCCACCCTGTCCCCGTGATAGAGATTGTCGTAAACGGTTTTTAAGAGTCCCTCCAAGGTGTGTTGCAGCATCATATCCTCTGCGAGCACATTATGCACGGAATAATAGCCCTCCTCGGAGTTGACAGTGGCCCAGCCTTCTCTGAGTCCCTGACCCTCGGTTTGCTGATGATATTCACAGCCGCAGCTGCTTCCGATAAAGAGCTCTGCGGTACCTATCGGAGGTGTCACTGTCTGCTGCTTGATCATGCGAAGCAGCGCATCCGCGGAATACGAGCCGTACATTTCGGCCGGCACATAGGCGGAGGTGATGGGCTGCGGGCTGGTGCGCCCTTCAGGTGTGGAACCGTAGCCTGTCACCGCAACATCCTCGGGTACGCGAACACCGTTTTTCACCAAGGTTTCACAAAGGCCGATCGCCATATTATCGTTTGCACAGGCAACAGCCTCCGGAAGGTGATCCCTGTCGCGAAGTAAAGCCTCCGCACAGGCAGACCCGCTGGTATACCAGAAATCGCCGTAGAATATGCGGTCCTCACGCACCGGGAGCCCGTAAGTCTCCATACAGTCCGTGTAGGCCTTTAGACGCATGATGGAATGACGGTGCAGCTTTCTGCCCGTTAAAAACGCAATATCCTTGTAGCCGTGCTCCTTGATCAGATGCTCGATCAAAGCGTAAACTGTACGATACCCGTCCGTCCAGAAGGAACGGAAGAAATTGCTCTCTCTGTCTACCGAGAGCACGGGGCCGCGAAAGGCGCGATGGATCCGCTCCTCGATATCGTCGATGACACCGGGTGTCTGGATCGTATCCGAAAGCAAGAGTACGGCGTCGAAAATGTCATAGTTGACCAACCGGTATATACCGGAATCTCCGATCTCGCGGTTTCTGTTGCTCTGATATTTTATGTACATGGAAAACACGCAGACGTCTGCGTTATTGGCATACGCCTCCTTCAAAAAGCCTTTTAAAAATTCACTTTGATACTGCTCATCCGCCTGTCCGAGCAGTACGGCAATTCTCATTCTGTCCATGTATGTTCCTCAATCATTTTAAGCTTCCAAAAGTTTCTCGGCGCTGACGAGCTTGACACAAAGCGCAAAGAGCTCAGCTGCCTGCTTTAAGTTTTCCACCGACGGGAAGGTCGGTGCGATACGGATGTTGGAGTCCTGAGGATCCTTGTGATACGGGTAGGTCGCACCCGCACCGGTCATGGTAACGCCGGCTTTCTTTGCCTTTGCTACGATGGCCTTGGCGCAGCCGGGAAGAGAATCAAAGCCGATGAAATAACCGCCGATGGGCTTGGTCCAGCTTCCGATCCCGAGCTCACCGAGCTCGCGTTCCAAAATCTCTTCTACCGCCTCAAACTTCGGACGTATGATATCCGCATGCTTTTTCATATGCTCGGTCATGCCGTGGATATCCTTGAAGAAGCGCACATGACGAAGCTGATTCACCTTGTCGTGACCGATGGTCTGATGTGCAAGCTGCTTCTTGATATCCTCGAGATTATTGAGCGAGGTCGCAAGCGCTGCGATACCGCTGCCCGGGAAGGTGATCTTCGAGGTAGATGCGAATTTATAAACCATATCGGGATTACCTGCCTTCTTGCA
>CACZPL010000197.1 GCA_902783015.1 uncultured Lachnospiraceae bacterium | reverse complement strand
GGGCGCGCCAGCGAGACTGAAATGGACGAGGAGTTGAAGCCGCTCTTTTTGATCGAACAGGACGGTATCGGAGAACAGCTTCGTAAGGATTATACTGCATTCCGTGAGATACACGTTCGATATCTGGTTCGGAAGAATAATGAAGATGTATGGACCGGAACAGAGGAGGATAAAAAACGAATGGCAGACGCAAAAGCAGCATTCCTTAAGACATATGTGAAGGCTGTCAAGATACGTCTGAATGACCACTACAATAAGTTGTACGCCAAGGAAGCCAGTGTCAAGTTTAAGGATTATGATACCGTAATGGAAGAAGTTCTAAAGAAGAATTTTAATCTCAAAGATAAGTTTGGTACTATGGCTACAATCCTTAAGAAACTGGGAGCTAATACACTTGCAGTGGTTACATTGGCTCAGCTTGGTTAGAAAGGAGTCGACATGGGAATAAAATACAAATATATCAGAATTGGGAAGGAGGATGCGAAATATTTTAATTCGCTGGACCCTTTTGACAGGTTGAGCTTTCTTTCAATGCCATATGGTTTTGCAATCGGCGCCTTTTTAGAAGACGAGGATTCCATGACACCCGCGGGTATTATGGTGGGATGTGCGAGTGAGGAATTCCTTTCCGTGGAGTGGCTTGCCGTGGACCCGGACTATCGGTTTCAGGGTATTGGAGAAGAGCTTCTTATAAAGGCATTCCAACTGGCAGATGTTGGGAATATCCCCGTGCTGTATGTGCCGATGTTGCCGGATTTTAAAAAGGAGATAGCCACACAGAACGCGAAAAGCTATTTTGAAGAACGGCTTTTTACGGACAAGGAAACAATAGGTGCGGATGCGTTTTGTCAGCTGGTGGAGCTTACGGATTCCGGGATCATGAAAAATGATTCGGATGTCCGGAATTCTATTTCCGGTTTTTCGGGAATTCCGCGCGCAAAGATAAAAGAAACCATAGATAAGCTTTGCATGATAGATACCGCGACCTATACATATTCTCCGGATCTGTTTTCCGGAAAGCTGGATACGGACCTTTGCTTTGTGTCCGCAAGTGGTTCTGACATAGAGGGCGCGCTTTTGACTGCAAAGTTTGATAATATCGTATCACCGGTTTATTATTATGCAAAATCGGAAAAAATCGGAGATGCGCTTATACGCGAGGCAATCCGTGCCGCCGAAAATAAATATGGCATGGCCTGCAATGTGATGATCACCATGAGGCAGCCGGAGACGGTGAACATTGTGGAACGGGTTCTTGGGCCGCAGGAACGATGCGAATATTTAAAAGCATCGGTTCAGGAGTATAAGAACGGATCTGAAGAATAATCAGGGAGGATAAGACATGGATCAGGATGAACACTACATAAATCCAATTGAAAGGATCAAGTCAATAAACAAGACTTCCATGGCAGTCGGGGATGATGCGGTCCTCGATGAGCTGAATGCGGAACGCATGGAGCAGATTAATGGTCTGAATGAACATCGGGATGATCCGATGTACAGCAAGCTGAAGGAAAACAGAAAAGTTCTGGTAAAACAGCTCATGATGATGACAGGAAATCATGTAACTCTGTCAGCGGCATATCCCAACCTCATGGCTGAGGTAGACAAGAAGAAAAACCGCCTGCTTCGCCGAGCAAATCGAAGCGGTGTGCAAAAGCTGACTCACGATCTTCTTGGTATCAAAAAGTTGGTGGCAAAGAAGAAACTCAATTCCATTCAGGCTCGAAGAGACCGCTTTGCAGAAATGTCCACCAAAACCGATGAATATATTGAACAGCGCTATAAGTTTAATCGCAGCAAAAAAATAAAGTTAGGGAAAGCGGAGTCCGGCTTCGGACCGTTGCAGCGCTTTTTTGCGTATTCTTTTCATTTGAGCAAGTCGGAAAGAAGAAATATACAACCGCATCAAGATTATGCGAAAGCATCGAAGGAATACTTTATAACAAAGGTGTCCATTGATGGACCGAACAACAGTAAATTGCGCGGGTCTAAGTTTGGACCGGAAAAGGGAAGGGTAAACGGAAAAACTGTGATTTTGTTTTCCGGATCCGGTAATGCCGGATGCGTGCAAAGTGCAAGCGGAAAAACAATCTCTGAATATTGCAAGGCGGGGTTTCAGGTCTATTTGATCGATTACAGAGGCTATGGTGAGAGCGGGAAATACAATACTAAAAAGCTGGCATATAAGGACACGAGCCTTACCGAAAAAAGGTTATACGAGGACGGAGAGTACATTTTAAAGGGCGTGCTGAAGCATGCAAGAGTTGATAAGTGTGATATCATTTTGCACGGGTATTCCCTTGGCGGGGCAGTGGCCTCCCGCTTAGCGGCAAATGAAGCAAAAAAGCAATTGAAAGCAGAAGGGGAGGGTAAGGCAAATCCCAGGGACCAGCTTGGTGGTTTGGTAATGGATTCTCCCATGCCGAGTATGAAGTTTGCTGTAGCCCAAGACTATGGCAAAACAATAGGCAATTTTGTTTCCTGTGTAATGGGAAAGTATTCCACGGAGGAAAACCTTGAAAAGTTGCAGCAGTTGAGACCGGATATCCCGATCATGTTTACGGGCGGCAACAATACAGACTATTTAGGTCCGCAGGTGACAGGAATTCATAACAAGTTTAATTTTACAAACAGCACAAATTCATTTAACGGTGATTCGGGGCATTTGGATTGTCATATAGATGCCGAAAGTGTCGGCAATAAATTTGCACCCGGCTTTAATGAGGAGAACGAGAATAGCGTTTCAATGAATGGCAGTTTTAATTCGTCGGCTTTTGTGTAATATCCGGTAACGAGAAAGGAAAGTGTGTATGATAAACTATTTTATGGTAGATAAAAACGAACTTTCCGTGTTTGCGTCCCTTTGTGAGGAGGATGCGGAGATACGGTTTTCTGAGCTCCATGTTGCGGTGGGAGCTATCTCCGAAGAGGAGGGAGATGTAAAACCCGTGGGCATCCTGATTGCGCATATGACGGAATCCGAGCTTGTGCTCGACTGGATCTATGTAGAGGAAGCATATCGCAGACAAGGCATCGGATCCGGTCTTCTTGGGCGCATCATGGAATCGGGATTGAATATCAGGGATTTGGAAGGCGTTATGGCTGTACTCACAGAGGCCGATGAAGAGGTTCTAAACTTCCTGGACGCGGCGAACTATGCAATCATTCCTGCGGAAAATGCAGGGCAGTTACATGTACGGCTATTTGATTTTGAGGGGGCCGACGATGAGGGAAAAACGCCGGGGGTAAGCAGCATTTTGCTTTCCAAGGTACCGATAAAATACCTGCGCGCCTTTGAGGACTATATAAAAGAGGAGTCCTTAAAAACACGCATCTCGCAAGGTGTTTCCTATCCGATCCTGCCTGTCGCATATGCAAACTGCAGCACGGTGATCATGTATGAAGATGAGGTATGCGGTATGGTGCTGTTGAAAGAAGAGAACCCCGGCTACAGCGTACCCTGGATTTATGTGAAACCATCACATAAAATGGATCTTCCGTTTTTGCTGAATGAGACCTATGACAACATAATGAAGGAAACCGGCAATCAGGATGTGCCCATGATGTTCGGCACATTAAACGAAGATTCCGTGAACCTAGTGGAAAAGCTGTTCCCCGATGCGGACTTTGAACAGCTGCTGATCGCATATTATTCCTATGATGGCTAACATACCACGGATTCTTACACCGACCGACAGGCCGATATGTATGGTGAAACAAAAGTGTCAAAAAGACTGGAAGTTAAGAATGTGTTTTGGAATAAGTGACAGTGAGACGGTTCTTTCTGTCACTTGTTTTTTTCTTGTATTTGTTGTAAAATAAACAATTAGTTTTGTGGAGGTGACTATCATGCGCGGATTATTGACAAAGTTTAAGACAGAGGTCATATTTCGGGCAATTATCCTGATCGTTGCGGGCGGACTCTTGTTTGCATTTCCGAATGCGGCACAGCAGACGGTAGCGAATGTGATCGCAGTCGTACTCGTGATCCTCGGGATCATCAGAATCATAAACTATGTGAAGCTCGATAAGAGCCACAGCTCCGTAAACGGAATGAATGAGTATGCGTCCCCGTCGGATCTTGTGATCGGAATCCTGCTCATCGTGCTTGCCGGTGTCTGTGCGGCCATCCTGGTAAACTTTATTCCGGTCGTGCTCGGCCTTGTGGTACTTGCAAGCGGCCTGATCAAGCTTGATTCCGCGTTCACTGTGCGGTCTTCAGGCGGTAACGCGACACCGATCTTCGTTATGGCAGCGATCTCCATCGTGGTCGGCCTGTTCGGAATCTTTCATCCGAGCGCAGTCAACAATATCATCATTCGGATCATCGGCGGCGGTTTGATCTTTGCCGGCATCAGTGATCTGATCTCCCTCGGTTTTACAAAGAGCGCGGGGAGCGAGTAGGAGTCATATATGACAAATAACAACAACGACAGTGTGGAACGCGGACTGCTCACAAAGGAGGAGATCCTTCAAAGTTTAAAGCAGAACGGTCTCAGGATCACCGAGCAGAGAAAACTCCTCGTGGATATCATCACGGAGGAGGACTATACCTGTTGCAAGGAGGTCTATCTGCTTGCCCACGACCGTGACCCGTCCATCGGGATCGCAACCGTGTACCGTATGATCAACGTCCTTGAACAGATCGGCGCCATCAGTCGCAAGAATCTACAAAAGAATGAATGTACCGGCCGCTGCTGCGACATGAAGGGCGGCTGCACCGTGGTCACCGAAGCGAGCAAGGAGATCCTCCTCTCGGAAGACGACCTCCAGGAAGCCATAAAGTACATCATGAAAAAGAAGGGCTATACCGATCAATCCCAGATTAAAGCCCTATTGGTAGACCAGGGTTAATTTATACATCTGTAAACAGTAGCCTACCGGGAGCGAAGCTACGTCACATATAGAAGGACCAAAAAAGATGAAACTGATATCATGGAATGTAAATGGATTGCGCGCGGTCTTAGGCAAAGGCTTTATGGACTACTTCGACGCCGCCGACGCCGACATCTTCTGCCTGCAGGAGATCAAGCTGTCGGAGGGGCAGCTCGACTGGGATAAGCCCGGCTATCATGCCTACTGGAACTACGCCGAAAAGAAGGGCTACTCCGGCACCGCGATCTTTGCCAAGAAGGAACCTATCGCCGTCACTTACGGTATCGGCGTGGATGTGCACGATCACGAGGGCCGTGTCATCACGCTCGAATATGAGACCTTCTATATGATCGTAGTCTACACGCCGAACTCGCAGAACGAGCTTGCGCGGCTTGATTATCGCATGACCTGGGAGGACGATTTCCGTGCCTACCTGAAAGGACTTGCCGAAAAGAAGAGCGTGATCGTGTGCGGCGATATGAATGTGGCCCACGAAGAGATCGACCTGAAGAATCCGAAGTCAAACCGCAGGAATGCAGGCTTTACGGATGAGGAGCGCGGTAAGATGACAGAGCTTCTTTCTGCGGGATTCATAGACACCTTCCGTTATTTTTATCCGGATCAAAAGGACATCTATTCCTGGTGGTCCTACCGCTTTAAGGCAAGAGAGAAGAATGCCGGATGGCGGATCGACTACTTCCTGGTTTCGGAGGACTTAAAAGAAAAGCTTAACGACGCAAAGATTCATACCGAGGTGTACGGATCCGATCATTGTCCCGTTGAACTTGATATTGATCTGTAAGAATGCGCATTTTACTTTAGTGCGTTGAAGTGATATTGCAATAAATAAATGCAACTAAACATAAGGAGAGAAAAACATGGTAGTAACAGAATTACTGGAACGAAATGCGAAGCTGTACGGAGAAGAGGTCGCTCTGATCGAGCTGAACCCGGACGAGCAGGACGACCGTCGGAAAAGCTGGAAGGAGTTTGAGCTCGTGGAGCCGAACCGCTTCGAACCCTATCGACATGAGATCACCTGGGAGGTGTTCAACGAGAAAGCAAACCGTTTTGCGAATATGCTGCTTTCCCGCGGCATCAAGAAGGGCGATAAGGTTGCCATCCTGATGTACAACTGTCTGGAGTGGCTGCCCATCTATTTCGGTGTGTTAAAGACCGGTGCCATCGCGGTGCCGTTTAACTTCCGCTACGATGCGGAGGAGATCTTATACTGTGCGGAGCTTGCAGAGGTGGACATGATCGTGTTCGGTCCGTCCTTTATCGGTCGTATCGAGACAAATGCAGAGCGTCTTTCCAAGGGAAGACTCCTGATCTACGTGGGAGATAACTGCCCGAGCTTTGCGGAGTCCTATCACGCACTTGTGGCTGACTGTTCCAGTAAGAACCCGGATATCCCGTTAAACGAGGATGATTTCGGTGCCATCTATTTCTCTTCGGGTACCACGGGTTTCCCGAAGGCGATCTTGCATAAGCACCTGTCGCTGATCCAGGCGGCCGAGATGGAGCAGAAGCATCACAGCACCGGAAGGGACGACACCTTCCTCTGCATCCCGCCGCTTTACCACACGGGCGCTAAGTTCCACTGGATGGGCAGCCTGGTTGCAGGCAGCAAGGCAGTCCTCTTAAAGGGAACCAAGCCGGAGACCATTTTAAAGGCAGTCTCCTCGGAGCGCTGCACCATCGTATGGCTGCTGGTACCGTGGGCACAGGATATCCTGGATGCGCTTGACCGCGGCGACTTAAAGCTGGAGGACTATCATCTGTCCCAGTGGAGATTGATGCATATCGGCGCACAGCCGGTACCGCCTTCACTGATCAAGCGCTGGAAGGCTTACTTCCCGAATCATGATTATGATACAAACTACGGACTTTCCGAATCCACCGGCCCGGGCTGCGTACATCTCGGCGTGGAAAATATCGCCAAGGTCGGCGCCATCGGTGTGCCGGGTTACCGCTGGGAAGCAAAGATCGTGGACGAGCAGGGCAACAAGGTTGCACAGGGCGATGTCGGCGAGCTCTGCGTAAAGGGCCCCGGCGTGATGACCTGCTACTATCGTAACGAGGAGGCAACCGCCGAGACCATCAAGGACGGCTGGCTTTACACCGGCGATATGGCAATGCAGGATGATGAGGGCTTCATCTTCCTGGTAGACCGCAAGAAGGACGTGATCGTGTCCGGCGGAGAGAATATCTACCCCGTGCAGATTGAGGACTTCATGCGCAAGCACGACAAGATCAAGGACGTAGCCGTGATCGGTCTTCCGGACCGTCGCCTCGGCGAAAAGACCGCAGCCATCGTGGAGATCAAGCAGGGCATGGAATGCACCAAGGAAGAACTCGAAGAATTCCTCTTGGAGCTTCCGCGTTACAAGCGACCCAAGGAGATCATCTTCGCCGAAATCCCGCGTAACGCTACCGGCAAGATCGAGAAGCCGAAGCTGAGAAAAATGTACGGCGCCGACCAATTGGTAGCTCAGGAGAACAGAGGATAAGTATACTGCCGGGAGCCGGGCCGATAATATGGCCGCGGCTGACCGTCACCCAGGAGGACAATAAATATGCGCAATCTTACCATGCTCATGGACTACTATGAGCTCACCATGGCCAACGGCTACTTCGAAACCGGCCATAAGGACACCATCGCGGTTTTCGACATGTTCTACCGCAAAAACCCGGACGGCGGCGGCTTCGTCGTTTCCGCCGGCCTTCAAATGCTCATCGATTACGTGCAGAACCTGCACTTTACCGATGACGATATCGAATACCTTAGAGGCAGAAACATGTTCTCGGAGGGCTTCCTCGACTACTTAAAGGACTTTAAGTTCACCGGTACCATCGAGGCAGTTCCGGAGGGCACCATCGTATATCCGAATACACCCATCGTCACCGTGACAGCGCCCGTGATCGAGGCGCAGCTCATGGAGACCATGCTGCTTCTTTGCATCAACTATCAGTCACTGATCGCCACCAAGGCCTGCCGCATCGTACGCGCAGCCGGCGAATCCGTGGTCATGGAGTTCGGCGCACGCCGCGCACAGGGACCGGATGCGGCTGTATGGGGCACCAGAGCCTGCTATATCGGCGGTGTCAACGTGACCGCTACCGTACAGGCGGATCTTGAATTCGGCATCAAGGCTGTGGGTACCATGGCACACAGCTGGGTGGAATTCTTCCCGAATGAATTCGAGTCCTTCAAGGCCTACGCCGAGATCTACCCGGATGACTGTACCCTTTTGATCGACACCTTTGATATCTTAAAGAGCGGCCTGCCCAATGCCATCCGCGTGGCACATGAGGTATTGGAACCCATGGGCAAGCGCTTAAAGGGAATCCGCATCGACAGCGGAGACCTTGCGTATTTTTCAAAGAAGATTCGGAAAAAGCTTGACGAGGAGGGTCTCGATGACTGTTTGATCGTTGTGTCCAACAGTGTAGACGAGTATCTGATCAACTCGCTGAACACCCAGGGGGCAAAGATCGACTCCTACGGTGTCGGAGAGCGCATGATCACCTCAAAGTCCGACCCGGTATTCAACGGTGTGTATAAGCTGGTTGCCGTAAAGGACGGCGATATATTTATTCCGAAGATCAAGGTATCGGAGAATATTGAAAAGATCACAAATCCGGGTAAGAAAAAGCTCTGGAGAATCTATAACAGGGAGACGGGACAGGCAACCGCAGATCTGCTCACTCTGGAAAATGAGACGGTGGATACGTCAAAGCCTTTTGCTTATGTGGATCCCGCAAGACCGTGGAAGAGAAGAACCTTCGAAAATGTAGATGCCAAGCCGCTACAGGTGACCGTTTTCAAGGACGGAGAGCTTGTGTATGAAAATCCGAGTTTGAAGGATATTCAGACCTATGTGAAGGAACAGCTGAAAAATGAGATCTGGGAGGAGGAGCAGCGTTTCGCAAATCCGCATATCCATTACCTCGATCTTTCCAAGAAGCTGTATCAGGTAAAGGATGACCTGCTTGCAACCGTGCAGAATATGGTATAGTACATCGGATTCCGAATGTTTGCAGAATTGCGGGAGCTTCGAAAGAAGCGGAGCAATTCGTATTATATCACTATACTTTTTACAAAAACCGAACGGAGACCTCTCCGGAATTTAAGAAAGAAATATGACCGGCGGTGTCCTCAACCATGAGGGCGCCGCTTTTTTCGATACCGCGGCAGAGCACGGGGGAAAGACCTTCGGTGGAAAGCGCATAAGGGTCCGCACTGTCCATCGTGCGGTCAAAGGGGATCACAAAGATCTCCTTGTCCATATGGATCAGGCGGCGGTTGTATTCCTCCGTGATAAACGAGAGATCCTGCGAGGAAAGAAAGCGAGCGTAAAGCTCGGAAAAACCGGAGAGGACAGTGTAAAGCAGTGTGCCTCTGTCCTGTGGCTGACCTGTTTCAAGCAAAAGAGAACCGGCATTTACAAGACTGTCCGGAAACTCCCGATTGTTGACGTTGATCCCGATGCCGATGATCACGTGGTCCGGGAGCACGCCCTCGGTCAGGATGCCGACTGTTTTTTTATTGTTTACCAGGATATCGTTCGGCCATTTGATATCGGCCTTCAGATCGTAGAGAGCTTCGAAAGCACGCGCGATTGCCATGGCCGCAAGAATGGTGAGCATGGAAAAACGATCGGGGGAAAGCTCGGGCTTTAAGATCAGGCTCATGTAGATGCCCTCGCCGGAGGGCGAGGAAAAGCTTCGTCCGAGCCTGCCGCGCCCGGCTGTCTGCATATCGGCTGCGACCAGGGTACCGCCCTCCGCACCTGCGCGGATCAGATCCTTTGCGCGGGCGTTTGTGGAATCGGTTTCCTCGTAAAATATCACCTCGCGGATCAGGGGAATATCTGTTAAAGCTGTGTCGGTATAGTTCATTCCTCAAAGCCGCCTTTTTTCTCGTTGTATTTCTCGATCATTTCCTGCACCTTTTCATCCGTGTCATCGGAATCGTCCTCGTGCTTGATACGGGAATTCACGAATTCGTAGATCGTCTCGCAGAGCTTGCCCTTCATAGTGAAGGGGATCACGTAGACATCCTTTTTTGTCCGAACATTTAAAATGTAGAAGATGCCGGCCTCATCGGCGAGCACCATGGTGACAAACTTGATGTCATCGAAGCTGTATTTGGAAACACCGTAGTGATGGGTCACGGTCAGACCTTCCTCGTCAAAGCGGTAGGTGACATCGAATGCCGTTTTGCGAAGGGATCCCCAGATCAGGTAGAGTCCGTATACGCCGAGTACCATCATGAAGACCATCGTGAGCATCGGATGCTTGGAATATCCCCACAGCAACGTAAAAAACTGAAGCACCGAGATCAGAAAGAAGATGGTGCCTAAAAATCGGAATGCGAGGCGGTTGGCCTTTCGCTTGGGAACTGCATAGGTATAGCTCATGGGGATTCTCCTGTAGATAGCAAGATTTTTCGTAGTCATTATATAGTTTTTTTATGAAATCCGCAACTCAAAAAAGCTTTAAAATTTATATCGAATGTGGTAAAATACCTCTTTAGTGAATTTATATGGAGGAACAAAATCATGAACAAGATTCAAATGACAACCCCGCTGGTAGAGATGGACGGAGACGAGATGACCCGCATCCTTTGGAAGATGATCAAGGACGAGCTCATCCTGCCGTTTGTGGACCTGAAGACCGAGTACTACGATCTGGGGTTAAAATGCAGAAACGAGACGGATGACAAGGTGACCTACGATTCCGCCTACGCAACTCAGAAGTACGGCGTTGCAGTAAAATGCGCGACCATTACGCCGAATGCGGCACGTGTGAAGGAGTATGACTTGAAGGAGATGTGGAAGAGCCCGAACGGCACGATCCGTGCGATCCTGGACGGTACCGTGTTCCGTGCGCCCATCATCGTGAAGGGTATCGAGCCCTGTGTTAAGAACTGGAAAGCTCCCATCACGATCGCAAGACATGCCTACGGCGATGTATATAAGGCTTCCGAGATGAAGATCCCGGGTGCGGGCAAGGCGGAGCTCGTCTACACCGACGAGGCCGGCAACGAGACCCGTGAGCTGATCCACGAATTCAAGGGCCCCGGTATCATCCAGGGTATGCACAACTTAAACGGCTCCATCGAGAGCTTTGCGCGCTGCTGCTTTAACTACGCGCTCGACACAAAGCAGACCATCTGGTTTGCATCCAAGGATACTATTTCCAAGAAGTATGACCACACCTTCAAGGATATCTTCCAGGAGATCTTTGATGCTGAATATAAGGAGAAGTTTGATGCGGCAGGCATCGAGTACTTCTATACACTGATCGACGACGCGGTTGCCCGCGTGATGAAGTCCTCCGGCGGCTTTATCTGGGCCTGCAAGAACTACGACGGCGATGTGATGAGCGACATGCTTTCCTCTGCCTTCGGTTCACTGGCCATGATGACCTCCGTTCTGGTTTCCCCGGACGGAACCTACGAGTACGAAGCTGCGCACGGCACCGTTCAGCGCCATTATTACAAGCACCTTGCGGGAGAGGAGACCTCGACCAACTCGGTTGCTACGATCTTTGCATGGACCGGCGCATTGAGAAAGCGCGGAGAGCTTGACAACATCCCGGAGCTTTCCGAGTTTGCGAACAAGCTCGAGAAGGCAACCATCGACACCATCGAGTCCGGAAAGATGACCAAGGACCTTGCGCTCATCACCACACTGACCGATGTGACCACATTGAACAGCGAAGACTTTATCAAGGCGATCAGAGCAACACTTGAACAAAACCTGTAAGGACCACGGGATTCTTCGCTTCGCTCAGAATGACAGGCCAAACTATGTTTGTCATCCTGAGCGTAGCGAAGGATCTTGAAATCGGTAGCATATTATGGATATTTGGAAGACGCTCGGCATCGAGAAGACCGGGGATAAAAACGCCATCAAAACTGCATACAGAAGCAAGCTGACCGGCGTGAATCCCGAGGACGATCCCCGGGGCTTTATGGCGCTTCGAAACGCCTATGAGCAGGCGCTGAAAGAGGCGGATGCCGCGGAGAAGCCGAAGGAGGAAAAAGAAAAATCCGAGCTCTTTCTTGCATTTGAGGAAATCTATCAGGATTTCTCGAAGAGGATCGATCCGGAGTGCTGGCGGGAGCTGTTTGACCGCGATGAGTTTGTGGCTTTAGACACCTCAGAGCAGGCGTTTACCGAGCTCATGGTCTTTTTCCTGGACAACTATACGATCCCGCATCCCGTGTGGAAACTGGTTTCGGAGACCTTTGACCTTGAAAACAGAAAGCGGGAGCTTGCAGAGCATTTTCCCGAGAACTTTATCGACTACATCTTAAGCAACGCAAAGTACAGGGATAACATCAACTATTCTTTGCTGCGCGGGGATGAATCACAGTTTGATAAATATATCGATCTGTACCTCTCGGCGGAGAATTCCGTTCGAAAGAGAAACTTGGACGAAGCGGATCAGCTGATCGAGGAGCTTTCCAGGATGGATGTGGAGCATCCGAACCTGGAGCTCTTAAAGACGCGAACCCGTGTGTACCGGGAGCTTGGCAAATATGAAAACTTCGGTGAAGCGGACTTTGTGTTTCCGGAGGAGCTTAACGCTGCGATCAAAGAGGCGGAAGCCGAAATCGACGAGCTTGGAAAAGCCTATCAGGATGAGTGGCAGATCTGCATCTTCCACGGATATCTGAAAAAGCTCTTAAAGGATTTCGACGGTGCGAAGGCATGCTTTGATCGCGTGCTCGAGCTTTATCCCGGTAACTACCAGGTGAGCTGTGAGCTTGCGGACCTGATGATAGAGACCGGAGATTACGAGAAGGCACGGGATGCCTTTATTGAGCTTTTAAAGGAAAATCACTACGATAACGGTGTCAGATACGGCATGATGCGCGCCAACGATTTCCTGATCGCGCAGTACGAGAAGAAGCTCGCGGAGGATCCGTCGGACGATCACACCCGCATGGAGTCCGCGTGGTGCTTTTATCAGAATTATCGGTTTGAGGACGCCATCACTGCCCTCGATGCGTTTACACCCGCGGAGGATAAACGCTGCGAGTATTATAACGTGCGAGGAAGGAGCTTTTTGTGTCTCAACAAATATAAGGAAGCAATCGAATGCTTTGAGATCTGGAAGCAGGAGATCGAAAAAATACCGGAGGAGGCAGACGACGAGGACAGCGTGAAGAAGAAAAAGCGCTTTCCCTATGTGAACTTCCTTCTCGGAGACTGTTACCTGAAGCTTCATGAATATGAAAAGGCAAGGGAGTATTTCAATATCTCGAAGGGACTTCCGCACGATGAGTACATCCTGACCTACGAAGCCTTTTGTGAGCTGGAGTACCAGTGCGGGAATTACGAAGCCTGCATCCGTGCTTGCGATGAGCTTCTTGAAAAGGACAGCGCCAGCTATATCGGCTATGACTATATGGCGCGGGCAAGCTATGAGCTTGAGGCCTACAGAGATGCGCTTACTTGCTGTGAACATGCCATCTCGCTTTACCCGTACGCACCGGAGCCCTATGATCTGATGGTGCGCATCTATATCGATGCGGATCAGCCGGAAAATGCGGAGAAGGTGATCGAGCGCTTTGATCAGTTTCATATCGACAGCGTGACCATCAATCACGCAAGGGCGCGGATCCTATATTATCAAAAGAAAAACGATGAGGTGGCGGCACTGTTATCAAAGACCGTTGAGAACATGGACCCGGACAACTGCGACATGCAGGATGTGGAGCAGGTGTACATTCTCTGCGGACACGCCTACAGGGAGCTCTCCGAGTTTTCAAAGGCTGCGGAGTGCTATGAAAAAGCGCTCGCGGTAAACCCGAAGCACAAGCTTGCACACGGGTATCTCGGCGTGGTTTTAAGAAGGGGCAGAAAGCCGAAGGAGGCAAAGCGAGAGCTTGAGTTTCAGCTTTCCATCATGCGGACGAGCTTCTATCTGATCAATCTCGGCATGGTAAACACGACCCTGGGTGAGTACGACGAAGCCTGTGAGGCTTTTTCCGAGGCCCTCACGCAGGAGCCGGAAAATGCCTTTTGTATGGAACGGCTCGGCTGGATCCATGAGCAGAAGAACCGATTTGAGGAAGCACTTTCTTATTACACAAAGGCAGCCGCCTGCGAGGACGATTACTACGAGGAAGAGGTGCAGGACGGTCTGCTCGGGAAGGGGCGTATGCTCCAGTGCCTTTGCCGTTTTGAAGAGGCGGAGCAGTCTTATCTTGCTTATAAAGAGAAATTCGGCGCGGATAAGCGCCTGGTATATGATTACGCGGAGCTTCTCTCGCGTATGGGAAAGATGCAGGAGTGCTTTGATCTCCTGAAAAAGGGGATAGAGGAGCATGAGGATGACAACACCATGCTTCTTTATCAGATGATCTGTCTGGCCGGCCATGAGGGGTATCTCTCCATGGCGAACGATGCCTTTGAGATCGGCAAGGAAAAACGGCCGGAGGATTATTACCTCTTTGCGAATATGGCGGCCGTGTTCCGCGGGCAGGGACGCTTTGACGATGCGAAAAAGCTCTTTGAGCATTGCGTGAGCCTGGACAAGGATCTGCACGAGAACTTTTATCCCGAGCTCTACGAGATGCTCGCCGAGACAAACGGCAGGCTTGCCATGCTCAAGTACGGCAATCTTGCGGAGCTTGCAAAAAAGCTTGAGGGAAACGAAAAATCTCCGCATGCCCTGGTCAAGCTGGCACGGCTTTACCGTGCGCTCAGGAAAAAGGAGCATGCGCTGGAGCTTTGTAAGCGCGCGCTTAACATGAAGCGATGTAATGAATGTTTGTACGGAAGATGCCATGAGGCACTGTATCAGATGGCGCTGGTCTATGAATCCATGAAGGATTACGGGCAGGCGTGGAAGCTGATACAGGAGGTGATTTCCGTGTGCGGACATGATCCTGAATATGAAAGAGCAATGAAGAGAATCGCAGGAAAAGTGAAATGATAGTCGGAATCGATCTTGGTACCACAAACAGTTTAATATCTTATTTTGACGGGGAAAAGCCCGTAGTGATCAAAAACCGTCTCGGAGACGCGCTGACGCCTTCCGTGGTCAGCGTGGACGAGGAGGGTACGGTCTACGTCGGTAAAACCGCCAAGGAGCGTGGGCTTACCTTTCCGGACCAGACCGCGAGTGTCTTTAAGCGAAACATGGGAACCGGTACGGTTTACAAGCTCTCGGGAAGAGAGTTCTATGCCGACGAGCTTTCGAGCCTTGTGTTAAAGTCCTTGAAGGAGGATGCGGAGGCTTTCCTCGGACACGAGGTAAAAGAGGCCGTGATCAGTGTACCGGCCTACTTCAACGATAAGCAGAGAAAGAGCACGAAGCGCGCGGGAGAGCTTGCGGGCTTTACCGTGGAGCGCATCATCAGCGAGCCGACGGCGGCTGCCGTGGCTTACGGTATCAACGAGCGCGATGCGGATACGAAGTTCCTTGTATTTGACCTCGGCGGCGGAACCTTCGATGTCTCCATCCTGGAGCATTACCAAAACATCATGGAGGTGCGTGCCGTGGCGGGAGATAACTTCTTGGGCGGCGAGGACTTTACCGAGGTTTTGGAGCAGATGTTCTTCAAGGAGAAAAACATCGAGCAGGACGGCTTGGACGACAAGACGCGCGCCCGGATCAGAAAGCAGGCGGAAATCTGCAAGATGGGCTTTTCGGAGGGCAGAAGCTCCGAGTTTCGCTGCAAGGTGGGCGAGGAGGAACACGTCATGGAGATTTCCATCGACGACTACGAAAAGGCCTGTCAGATCCTGCTCACCAAGATCAAAAAGCCCATTGAGAGAAGCCTTCGCGATGCGAACATCCGCTTGGCGGATATCGATGAGGTAATCTTGGTCGGCGGTGCCACCAAGCTTCCCATAGTCAGAAAATTTGTAGGCAGACTCTTCGGACGGCTGCCGAATGTCAATATCAACCCCGATGAGGTTGTTGCCTGCGGTGCGGCCATCCAGGCTGCCATGAAGGAGAGAAACGAGACAGTCAAGGAGATCATCCTGACCGATGTGTGTCCCTTTACCTTAGGTACCGAGGTTGTGATCACCAGAGATAACGGCATGCGCGATTCCGGGCACTACCTGCCCATGATCGAGAGAAATTCCGTGATTCCCGTGAGTCACACCGAGACACTGGTCACCGCCCACGACAATCAGAAGATGATCTGCGTGGATATCCTGCAGGGCGAGAGCCGCATTGCACGGAACAATGTGCTGCTCGGCAAGATTGAGGTACCGGTACCGCCGGGACCCGAGGGCAAGGAGAAGGTAGAGGTCATCTATACCTATGATGTCAACGCCATTCTCGAGGTGATCGTGAAGGTGCTCTCCACGGGCGTGACGGAGCGTATCGTGATCAAGAACGAGGAGACGGACATGACCGACGAGGAGATCGATGCACGTCTTGCGAGTCTTGCAAAGCTGAAGCTCCACCCGCGGGAGCAGGAGGAAAACAAGCTGTTGCTTCTGCGCGGCAATCGTATGTACGAGGAGTCGGTGGGCGACCTGCGGCAGATGATCGAGCACAATATGAACATCTTTGAGGGGATCCTTGACAAGCAGAGACGAGAAGAGATTGAGAAGGCACGTGCCGATTTCAAAAAATTTTTAGACAGTATAGAGGAGGAATTTGACTGATGTTTAACAGCGGCGAACTCAACATGTTTGAAGACGGTTATATGGGGGTTCCGCAGATCATGCGGACGGACATCCTGGAAAAGGACGGCTACTATCTCCTGGAGATCGAGCTCCCGGGCTTTACGCACGAGGATGTGCAGGCGGAGCTGAAGGACGGTCGCCTCACCATCATTGCCGATCGTCCGGCACACCTGGAAAAGGAAGATCAGAAGGTGAGCTATCTTAGGCGTGAGCGCCTGGTCGGCGGTTGTAAGAGAAGCTTTTTCGTAGGTGATAAGGTGAAGGAGGGCGACATCACCGCCGCCTTTAAAGACGGTATCCTGTCGATCATCATCAACAATACCGAGCGTGAGCTCCCGAGAGAGGATCGGAAGCTGATCCCGATCGCATAGATGTATTAGACTATAGTTGAATTGACGCCGCCCCGCAGGCAAATACCTGCGGGGCGGCTGTTTCGTCAATGTACATAAATATCCCTATTGATTTCTCCGGCGCTTTTCTATATAATAGCCTCATCATCAAACGTCAGTATTTCCAAAGTACTCCAAACAAATTGAATATGGATTTTAATGAATTTTGCAACTCTGTAAGGGACGGTATTGCGGATCACCTGCCGGAGTATGATATTTCCTGCGTTGAGATCCGGGATATCCGGAAGAACAACGATGTGGTCTGCACCGGTGTGCTGATCATGTTGGAGGGGGCTTCAGTCTCGCCGAACATCTATCTCGACTATTATTACAGGCTCTATCAAAACGGAACCATGATGAGCGAGATCCTCGCGGAGATCGCCGATGAGTTTCGAAGAGCGGAGAGCTTTGTGAAGGAGAAGCAGTTCGAAGGCTACAAACAGGACGACTTTGAGCACAAGGTGTTCCTGCGGCTGGTCAATTACGAGAAAAACAAGGAGCTGCTCGCGGACTGTCCGCATCTTTGCTTCGAGGACCTGGCGATCTGCTTTCGGTATCTTGCGGGGGAGGACAGACACGGTGTCTCATCCACCCTTGTGAAAAACAGGGATATCGACCGTCTTGGGCTTTCTTTGGAGGAGCTCTATAAGATGGCGGAGGCGAATACCAGGCGGATCTTCCCGGTGGAGCTTGTGCGGCTGGATGAGCTGCTTAAACGCATGTCCTGTGTGTTTGAGGATAACCCTTTTTCAAACAATATCTACGTCCTTACGAACCGTCAGAATGTGAACGGCGCGACCTGCCTCTTGTTCCGCGATGTGGTGGAGGGCTTTGCCAAGAAGCATGATACAAGCTTCTATGTGCTTCCTGCCAGCGTGCACGAGGTGATGTTCGTACCGGTTTGTGAGCAGATCGAAAAGGAAAACCTGGAAGCCATGGTACGTGAGATCAACGAATATGTTGTATCGGATATGGATTTTTTGTCGAACCATGTGTATTATTATGACAAAAAAGCGAAAAAACTAACTGCATAATTGCTTGTAATTTTTTTCTCTACGAGATAAAATATACGAGTGTGTTAAAAATGACATACAAATGTAAGTTTTAAGAAGTGGAGGTTTATCATGGCCAAGGGTACAGTAAAGTGGTTTAGCGACCAAAAGGGCTTCGGCTTTATTACTGACGAAGAGGGCAAGGATGTATTCGTACATTTCTCAGGTCTCAACATGGAAGGATTCAAGACCTTAAAGCAGGATGCTGTTGTTGAATTCGATGTGATTGACGGTGAGAAGGGTCCTCAGGCAACCAACGTAACGGTTGTTCAGTAATATGTTTGCTTAATATATTCTTTATCGATGCATTAGGTAACAAACAGAGCCATCAGCGTATGCTGATGGCTCTTTCAATGTTGACAAATACGGGCTGATGGCATAAAATGGATACCGTATTGGGTATGAAATAGGGGTGATGCTTATGGGGGAAAGCTTCGTATCCAGAAAGGATCGTATCATCGCTTCGGCGATTGAGATCATCAGCGAATCCGGACTGTCATCGTTGAGTCCGAAAACGCTGGCACTAAAGGAGAATATGTCAGAGTCCCTGCTGTACCGATATTTCGGCGGGATCGATGAAGTGCTTACCGAGGTTGTGGAGTATTATGCCAAGTTTGATGTCGGTATAAGACAGACCGTCAAGGCGCGGTCGGAGTCTGTGATCGACCGGCTCTACGGTTATCTTGATGCATATACAACCTATTATGAGAGCTATTTTGCCATCTCTACGCTCATGCTCCAGTATGAGGAGTTGTTGCATCTGGTGGTGACGCGTGAGAAGATCGCTGAGATCATCGTGGAGCGTACACGCTTTTTGGAGGATCTGTTTGCCGAGGGCATAGAAAACGGTGAGATCGGAGATCTGTTCACACCGGAGGAATTGGTAAACAGCCTGCACGGAGTTCTTGCGTCCTACACTTTAAGCCGCAGGATCTCGAACCGGAAAAAATCTTTTAAGCAGGAATTCATGGATTACATAGATAAGTGGATCCTATCGATCAAGAATAGTAAAAAAGAAAACTAGGAGGCGTTACAATGAAGGTATTGGTAGCAGAGGATGATATAGCAAGCGGAAAGTTCATGCAGAAGCTGCTCTCAAAATACGGCGAGGTTGTCCTTGCGAGGGACGGGATCGCCGCGGTAAATGAATTTGTGGATGCGGCGGAAAACGGCAACAATTTCGACCTGGTCTGCATGGATATCATGATGCCGAAGATTGACGGCTACAAGGCGCTTGCCTCCATTCGTGACGCTGAGAGAAAGCTCGGATTTGCGCGTGATTCACGCTGTAAGGTAATCATGATCAGCGCACTTGACGAGGGCTTTGATGCAAGCTATGCGAGCGATGATTATGAGGAATACATGTGTAAGCCGATCGACATCATCAAGTTTGACCGGCTGATCAAAAAGCTTGGCTTAGAGTAAAATGGATTTATTTGATTATATGAGAGAAGAAAATAAGAAGGGCGAATCTCCACTTGCAAAGAGGCTTCGCCCTTCGTCTCTTGATGAGATTGTGGGGCAGCAGCATATTCTTGCAAAGGATAAGCTGCTTTATCGCGTTATTAAGGCAGATAAGCTCTCATCCATCATCTTATACGGGCCGCCGGGCACGGGCAAGACAACCCTCGCCATGGTGATCGCCAACACCACCAGCGCCGCATTCTCGGAGCTCAATGCAACGACCTCCGGGAAGAAGGATATCGAGGCCGTGGTGACGGAAGCAAAAGAACGCCTTGGGATGTACGGAAAAAAGACAATTCTGTTCATCGACGAGATCCACCGCTTCAACAAGGCACAGCAGGATTACCTCCTGCCATTTGTGGAGGACGGTACGGTGATCCTGATCGGAGCGACCACGGAAAACCCCTACTTTGAGGTCAACACGGCGCTCATCTCGCGGTCCACGGTGTTCAAGCTCGAACCGCTGAAAAAGGAGGATATCGAGATCCTGATCCGGCGCGCCGTGACGGATACGGAAAAGGGCATGGGTGCCTACCATGCGGAGATCACGGATGAGGCGGTTTCCTTTCTGGCAGATGTGGCGGAGGGCGATGCGAGACACGCGCTAAATGCGGTGGAGCTCGGGGTGCTCACCACGGAACCGGATGAAACGACCGGAAAGATCGTGATCGACCTTCAGGTGGCGGAGGAGTGCATTCAGCGCAGGAACATCCGCTACGAGAAGGACGGGGACAATCATTACGATACGATCTCAGCCTTTATCAAGAGTATGCGGGGCTCCGACCCGGATGCGGCAGTGTATTATCTTGCAAAGATGCTCTACGCAGGCGAGGATGTGAAATTCATCGCGCGGCGCATCATGATCTGTGCCTGTGAGGATGTGGGTAACGCGGACCCGCAGGCGATCGTTGTGGCAACGGCCTGCGCGCAGGCTGTGGAACGGATCGGACTGCCGGAGTCACAGATCATTCTGGCGCACGCGGCCATCTATGTTGCCTGTGCCAAGAAATCCAATTCCGTGGTCAATGCGATCTTTGCCGCAAACGACGCGGTGAGAAAACACGGGAACCTCCATGTGCCGCCGCATTTACGGGATGCGCACTACGCAGGCTCCGCTGAGCTCGGCAACGTGGGTTATCTCTATGCACACGATTTTGAAAACCATTACGTACGGCAGCAATACCTGCCGGATGCGATCAAGGATATGAAGTTTTATGAGCCCGGAGAGCTCGGTGTTGAAAAGGAGCTTTCCGACTGGCTGAAAAAGATTCGGGAGTAGAACAATGGACGAGACAAACAACAATCTTAATGAGCAGGAGATCCCTTCTGAGAAAAAGAAAAAACATAAGGCGGGAAAGATCATAGCGGTCATTTTGGTGCTGGCTGCCCTCTCAGGTGGCGCTTTTCTTTTGTACAGGTATTTAAACCGGGAGGATGCCGGTCCGGAGGGGCTGGTATACGTCAATTCGGTCTCCGATATCATCGGCGGCGATTACATGAACGCCAACCGTTACATGGGTGTCGTGGAGGCGCAGGAGACAAAGTCTATCCAGAAGGACAGCGACAAGAAGATCAAGGAGATCTTTGTCGAGGTGGAAGCCGAGGTGAAGGAGGGTGACAAGCTCTTTGAGTATGATACCGAGGAGATGGAGCTGAAGCTGAAGCAGATGGAGCTTGAGCTTTCCAGGATCAATAACAGCATCTCCACCATGAACCAGCAGATCAACAGTCTGGCAAAGGAGCGCGATGAGGCGCCGCCGGAGAGCAGACTGTCCTATACGGCTCAGATTCAAAACTACCAGGCGCAGATCAACCAGGCAAATTATGAGGTGAGCGCCAAGCAGCTGGAGATCGAGAACCAGAAAAAGTCCATGGAAAACGCGGTGGTCACCTCGCCCATGAACGGCGTGATCAAGGAGATCAATTACGACGAGAAGCAAAACGGCGGCGGAAGCGACTATGACTCCGACTCCGACTATGATTCGGGCTACTCCTACAGCAGCGGTTCCTCGGATCAGAACGCCTTTATCAAGATCATGGCAAAGGGCCAGTACCGCATCAAGGCTACAGCGGATGAGGTGAGTGTGCGCACCATGAGCCAGGGCGATCCGGTGATCTGCCATACCAGGATCGGAGAACCCATGTCCTGGACGGGTACCATCGGCACCATCGATCTCGAACACCCGGCAAACGGGAACAACAATAACGACTACTACTATTACGGCGGTGGCGGAGAGACGACCACCGACTATCCGTTTTATATTGAGCTTGATTCCGTGGACGGCCTGATGCTCGGGCAGCACGTGTATGTGGAGCCTGACCGCGGCCAGGGCGAGCAAAAGGATGGTATCTGGCTGGATGCCTACTATATCGTGATGGAGGAAGCGGGAAGCTTTGTCTGGACCGAGGAGAACGGCAAGATCAAAAAGAAGGCCGTGACGCTCGGCGAGTACGATGAGGATCTGATGAAGTACGAGATCAAGGACGGACTCACACTGGCCGATTATATCGCCTACCCGGAGGATCGCCTCTTGGAGGGCATGAAGACCACACGGAACTTAAGCGAGTATGAAAAGCAACGGTCCGAGCAAAACGGCGGAGAGGACCTCGGAGACGGAGATGACGGACTCGGAGAGGACTACTACGACGGTGACGATTATGTGGGTGACGGCACGGATTACCGCTTTGATGTGGATGTGACACCGGATGGCGGCGGATTATATGACGACATGGAATCGTGGGACGGACTTGAGGGCGATTATTACGAGGAAGAAGAGTAGGTATGCTTTTAGAGCTGAAACATCTATATAAGAACTATATACAGGGTAATATGGAGGTCCCGGTCTTAAAGGATATCAACCTCTCCATCGATGAGGGGGAGTATGTGGCCATCATGGGACCCTCCGGCTCCGGAAAGTCGACGCTGATGAACATTATCGGCTGTATCGATAAGCCGACGTCCGGCACCTATCTTTTGGACGGCTATGAGATTGAAAAATGCAGGGACAGAGAGCTTTCCAGGATCCGGAACAAGGAGATCGGTTTTGTGTTCCAAAATTTCAATCTTCTGCCCAGGCAGAGCGCGCTGGACAATGTGGGACTTCCGATGCAGTATGCAGGGTTTTCGAAAAAGGAGCGTAAAGCGCGGGCAAAACGGATGCTTGAGATGGTGGATCTTGCCGACCGCGTAAGCTTTAAGCCCACACAGCTTTCCGGCGGACAGAAGCAGCGCGTGGCCATTGCGAGAGCCATGGTGAACAACCCGAAGATCCTGCTTGCCGACGAGCCGACCGGTGCCCTCGATTCCAAATCGGGCATCGCGGTGATGGAGCTCTTTGACAGGCTTCATGCAGAGGGGGCGACCATCATCATGATCACCCACTCGGAGGAGATCGCGGGCTTTGCAAAGCGCGTGATCCGCATCATAGACGGAGAATTGTTGGAAAACACTCCGGAGCAGAAGGAAGAAAAGGAAGATGAATAAGAAGATCAAGGTGCTGATCATCACGCTTGTCTGTGCGGGCGTGATCGCGGCAACCGTTTTGATATTGCATAAGGTAAAGATCAATAACCGCGAGAAAAAGACCGTAGATGTCTATCCCGTGGAGGATATCGCCTATGATCCCTCCATCTGGGGAGACAGTGAGACCATCAGCGGAAATGTAGTCGTCAACAACGAGCAGAAGATCTACGTGAGCGGACAATCGCGCATCTCGGAGATCTGTGTATCGGAGGGCGATAAGGTCAAGGCCGGTGATGTGCTGATGATCTACGATATGACGCAGCAAAAGCTTCAGCTTGACATTGAGAGGACGGAGCTTGAGATCTCCCGCGCAGGCGTGGAGGATGCAAAGAACGAGCTGCAAAAGCTTCTTGAGACGGAGCCGGTAGAACCGACCACGGAAGCGCCGTCCACGACGGAGACACCGACCACCGAGGAGCCGACCACGGAGACTCCGCCGACCAGCGAGGAAAAGCCGACTGAGGAACCGACCTCGGAGGAAAAGCCGACGGAAGAACCGACCAGCGAGGAGAAGCCGACGGAAGAGCCGACCAGCGAGGAAAAACCGACGGAAGAACCGACTTCGGAAGAAAAGCCGACGGAGGAGCCGACCAGCGAGGAAAAGCCGACCGAGGAGCCGACCACGGAGACCCCGACAACCGAGGCTGCCACCGAGGCGCCGACCACCGAAGCGCCGACGACCGAGGCACCGCATGAGGATGACGAGATAGAAGATTTTGAGGACGACGGTGATTTCGAGATCACCTACACGAAGGAAGAACTCGAGGAGGCCATCCGCGACAAGCAGGCGGAGATCCGCAGTCTTGAGATCGAATACCAGCTTGATTATGTTGCCTTTCAGATCTTGGAGCTCGAGGCAGAGAGCGGCGAGGTCTACGCAAACTTCGACGGAGAGGTAACCTATGTGGGCTCTGCGGACGCATCCGCGGGCAGCGATGAACCCGTGATCACCGTGAGCGGTAACAATGCCTATGTAGTGGAGACAAGCATCGGCGAGCTCTCCCTTGCTAAATATAAAACGGGGACGGAGTGCAGTCTGTACTGCTATGATAACGGAACCAATTATTCGGGAAAACTGACGGAGATCTCTGAGTACCCGACGGAGGATGAATACGGCTACAGCTCCAAGGTGGAGTCCTATTATCCCGTAAAGATCGCTATCACCGATTGTCCGGAGCCCTTGTCTCGCGGAATGTACATGGAGATCACCATGGGAGACAGCGGGGACATTCCCGAAGAAGATGAGATCACAGACGAGACAGAGGATGCGGAGGAAGAGGAAAACGCCGAAACAAGTTCATCCTCATCGTCGCTCTGCCTGCTCCAGGCCTTTATCCTGCGTGAGGGAAATAATTACTACGTGATGAAGGAAGTGGACGGCAGAATTAAAAAGGTTTACATAAAAACAGGAAAGATCATGTCCGGCGGATATATGATCGAGGTGACGGAGGGCTTAAGCCGCAATGACTTTATAGCGTTTCCGTATTCCTCCTCCGCGGAGGAGGGCATCCATACCGTGCATAAATCCGCGGATGAACTGACAGGATATTAGGAAGGTGCGATCATGTTAGAAAATATCAGATTATCATTTCAGGGCATCTTTTCGCATAAGCTCAGGTCCTTCCTCACCATGCTCGGTATCATCATCGGTATCGCCGCGATCATAGCCATTGTCTCCACCATCAAGGGGACCAGTGAGCAGATCAAGGAAAACCTGGTAGGCTCGGGTAACAACATCGTGGAGATCAAGCTGTCCCAGGGAGAATGGGGCTATGTGTCCGGAGATTCCCAGCCGCCGAAGAATGTTCCCGTGGTGGACGATGCCATCAAGGCGGAGATCGAGGCGGTGGATGAGGTCGTTGCAGTGGCCTCCTACAGACTCGGTACCATGTATGAGGGTATCTATTTCGGGAATACGGGCATGGAGGGTGCCACCGTGATCGGCACGGATCCGGATTATATGGAGCTGGTGGGTTATACTGTCACCAGAGGCCGGATGTTTGTCCCGGATGATTTCAAGAATTATAACAGGTTTGCGATCTTGGATGACGGTGCAGCTTCCGCGCTTGCAGGCGGCGACGATCCGGTGGGAAAGACACTGGAGATCAAGGGTGTACCCTATGTGATCATCGGTGTTGTGGAACAGCAGGATTCCTTTGCACCGAAGATCGAGACCCTGGAGGATTGGGAAACCTATTACGGAAACGGGGCCGGCGGAAAGGTTTTCGTGCCGGATACGGTGTGGCCCATGATCTACGGCTTTGACGAGCCGTACAATGTCGTTGTGAAGCCGACGAACACGGAGGCCATGACAAAGGCCGGAAAGAAGACGGCGGATATCTTAAATGACAAGATAAAGTCCGGCAGCAGCAGTTCCTCCATGGGCGAGGAGCAAAAGGAGGATTCCGAGAGCCGGTTTAAGTATAAGAGTCAGGATCTTTTGGAAAAGGCAAAGCAGATGCAGGAGGTGAGTAACTCCACCAGCCGGCAGCTGATCTGGATCGCGAGTATCTCGCTTTTGGTAGGTGGTATCGGCGTAATGAACATCATGCTCGTCTCCGTGACGGAGCGTACCAGGGAGATCGGCCTTAAGAAGGCCCTCGGCGCCAGAAAGAGCGTGATCCTCTGGCAGTTTCTGACCGAGGCGGCGGTGCTGACCTTCCTCGGCGGTGTGATCGGCGTGGGCTGCGGCATCGGACTTGCCTACCTGATCGCCAATGTGGCGGAGACCCCCGTTGCGATCAGCGGCGCGGCCATTGTCGTCTCGGTGGCGTTTTCTACGATCATCGGTATCGTGTTCGGGTTTATCCCGTCCATCAAGGCGGCGAACCTGAACCCGATCGATGCGCTTAGGTATGAATAATAGCCTGAAATAATTAGGAGAATCATATGAACGAAAACAAAAGAACTCAGATCACAGACACCGAGAATTTTTACAGAAAGCTGCGCGCGCACCCCGTGTTCCGTGTGCTTGCCATTCTCTGCCTACTGGTCATCGTGGCGCTCATTGTCTGTGTCATGGTCACGGGAATCACGGGCAGCAAGTATTTCTGGGCATTTCTTGTGCTCCTCATGGTGATACCGCTTATGATGTATGTCTTCCTGTGGCTGGCACGGCTTCTGTCGAACCTCTATGACGAAAAGCTGGAGAAGGTGATGGAAGAGGCGGAGAAGGAAGCACAGAAAGATACGGTTGAAAATCAGGAAGAGATTTGATATACTGTGTAACGATGTTTTGAAATCAAATACTATACTAAGATATAAGGAGTTTTAGGTTATGGGATTACTTTCAGACTGGCGTGATCACGCCTACGGATTGGACGACAGAACAGAAGAGGGTAAGAACTTCTGGTTGACTTATTTTAACAAGGAGAAGGCTGTGTACCAGCAGCTCCTTGCGCACAAGGAGTATGTAGAGCAGGGCACCGTGAAGGAGCTTGCCGAGAAGTATGATATGACCATCGAGCTGATGGTCGGCTTCTTGGACGGCATCAACGAGAGTCTCCGCGAGGAAAACGACCTGGAGAATCTGACAGAGGATACCGTAGTCAAGCTGGACTTTGAGCCGGAGAGCCTTTACATGAACATGGTGGACTGCAACGCCGAGTGGCTCTACACGCTGCCTGAGTGGAACGACATCCTTGACGAGGACAGAAGAAAGGAACTCTTCAAGGAGGCAAAGAGCAGAAAGACCATCGTGAAGCCGAAGAAGATCGGCCGCAACGATCCCTGTCCCTGTGGTAGCGGCAAGAAGTACAAGAAGTGCTGCGGGGCAAATGTGTAGATGAAATACAGTTTGGCCCAGTCTAAGGCGATCAGCCACGTGGACGGTCCCATGCTCGTAGTGGCGGGGCCCGGTTCCGGTAAGACGGCTGTCATCACAAGAAGGATCAAGTATTTAATAGAATCCGCGGGAGTTCATCCCGCGGAGATTTTGGTTATAACCTTCACGCGCGCGGCAGCAGCCGAGATGAAGGCGCGTTTCTTATCCATGTCGGAGGGGAAGGATTACCCTGTCCGCTTTTCAACCTTTCACGCACTTTTCTATTGGATCATCAGGAAGGCATATCGGTTGCCGTCGGATGTTGTCATCTCCGAGCAGGACAAACAGAATATGAGTGAAGAAGAGTTAAAGGATCTCGGGAAGATCGATTTTGATGATATGGTGATCAAATGCCGGGAGCTTTTGACCGAGCGGCCGGATATCCTGGAACGCGTACGGAATATGTACAGGTATATCCTTGTGGATGAGTTTCAGGACAGCAGTCCGATGCAGTATGAGATCCTGAAGCTGTTGGCGCATCCCGCGGACAATCTTTTTTGCGTCGGAGACGATGACCAGAGCGTTTACGGGTTTCGCGGGGCAAGTCCCGAGATCATGCGCCGGATGAAGCGGGAGTTCCGCGGTACGAAGCTTGTGAAGCTCACGAAGAATTACAGATGTGACAGGCTGATCACAAAGGCTTCGGCCACCGTGATCGCCGAAAATAAAAAACGCTTTAAAAAGAAGCTGGTGTCCGCGAGCGGGAAAAAGGGTGTCGTCCGTATCTACGAGCTTCCGGATGATAGCGTGCAGACAGAGTATCTGATCCGAGAAATACAATCGGCAAAGCGGATGGGGATCCCCTACGAGGAGCAGGCCGTTATTTTCAGGATCAACGCCGAGGGGGAAAGGCTCACCTATCGTTTGAAAAAGTGCGGAATCCCGTATGCGATCCACGCGGGCGCGGAGGATACGGAGCTTAAGGAAACCGTTTTGACGGGCGGCGTGCGCCTGATGACCATGCACGGCGCAAAGGGCCTGGAGTTTGACCGTGTGTATATCATAGATGCGGTAGAGGGCTTTACGCCCTACATTAAGGCAAAGACCGCGCAGGAGCGCGAGGAGGAACGGCGCATGTTCTATGTTGCCATGACCAGAGCACGCCACAGCCTGATGATATTTGCACCTCAGAAGATCAGCGGGAGAGAATATGAAAAGAGCCGTTATTTAAAACGGCTCCTGTGATGCGTATCCTTACTTCATTTCGTTGAATTCCTCTTCGTCCAAAAGCTCGTCAAAGGCGTCCGCAACGATCTCGTATTCCTCTTCATCCTCGATGGGGATGAGGTCCACGTCATCGCCTTCAAGCTCCTTGAAGCGGTACAGGAAGACATCGCCTTCCTCGTAGCCTTCCACCACGCGGTCGGGAAGCAGAGCGATGTAGGTGCCTTCGCCTGCCGGGAAGATGGCGAGGATATCGCATAAGAGCTCCGTGCCGTCGTCCAAGGTGAGTGAGATCTGGTCGTCGAATTCTTCGTTATTTTTTTCCATGTTGACTCCTTTTTACTTGATTTATTCTATAATATAATTTATGATTTTACAGCATGTGTTTTGAAATTGCAAGACAGTGAGGGTTTTTAAGATTCTATGAAGATTCTTTTCAAATATTTCAAAAACTATCGTGTGCGCGCAATCCTTGCGCCGCTGTTCAAGATGCTCGAGGCAAGCTTTGAGCTTCTCGTGCCGCTTGTGATGGCTGCAATCATCGACAAGGGTATTAAAAACGGCGACAAACCGTATATCATGAAAATGGGACTTTTGATGATCGTGCTCGGAGTGGTCGGCTTCGGCTGCTCCGTTATGGCACAGTATTTTTCCGCGCGTACGGCTATGGCGGTCGGGAAGGAGCTTCGCTACGATCTGTTTGCGCATATCGAGAATCTTTCCTTTTCGGAGATCGATGAGATCGGAAGCTCCACGCTGATCACACGTATGACAAGCGATGTAAATCAGATCCAGACGGGGGTCAATATGTTCCTGCGCCTCTTTTTGCGTTCGCCCTTCATCGTGTTCGGTGCCGTCTTCATGGCGCTCTTGGTGGACCGAAAAGCGGGCTTTATCGTGCTTTGTATTTTGCCGATCCTCTGTGTGATCGTATTTTCCATTATGTTTTATTCTATTCCGCTGTACAAAAAGGTGCAGGACAGGACCGATACGGTGCTCATGAAGACGCGTGAAAACCTGTCCGGTGCCCGTGTGATCCGCGCCTTTTCCCAGGAGGGAGCGGAGATGGAGGAATTCGAGCGTGCGACAAATATCCTGACCGAGGGACAGCTCTTCGTGGGACGGATCTCTGCGTTTTTAAATCCGCTCACCTATGCGGTCATCAACCTCGGGATCGCTGCGGTCATCTGGAAGGGTGCAAAGCAGGTGGATCTCGGACTGCTTGCGCAGGGCGGTGTATATGCCCTCGTGAACTATCTGTCCCAGATCCTGATCGAGCTGATCAAGCTCGCCAATCTGATCATCATCGAGACTAAGGCCATCGCCTGCCTGAAGCGTGTTGAGGCGGTTTTTGAGACGAAGAGTTCCCAGAAATACCGCGGAGAGGATACAAACGAAAAGGAATCCGCAGATGCGTTTGCGGACCTCAGAAGCTTTGACGTCCGCCAGGCCCTCGGGAATCCGAAGCTGGTGTTTGAGCACGCGGGGCTTACCTATAAGCATGGGGCGGAGCCCGCGCTTGTCGATGTGAATCTGACAGTATTTCCGGGGGAGACCGTCGGGATCATCGGCGGAACCGGTTCCGGAAAGTCCACACTGGTCAATCTGATCCCGAGGTTTTATGACTGCACCGAGGGACGTGTGCTCCTCGACGGCATGGATGTTAAGGAATACGGAAAAGAGGAACTTCGTAAGAAGATCGGTATCGTGCCGCAGAAGGCGGTTCTCTTTTCCGGTACGATCGCCGAGAACCTTCGACTCGGAAACGCCGAGGCGACGGACGAGGAGCTCTATCATGCATTAGAACGGGCGCAGGCCATGGAGCTTATACGCGAAAAGCAGGGAGGCCTGTCACATCGTTTAAACATCGGAGCAAAGAACCTTTCCGGCGGACAGCGTCAGCGCATGACCATCGCGCGCGCGCTGGCAAAGAACCCGGAGGTTTTGATCCTGGACGACAGCGCGTCGGCCCTCGACTTTGCCACAGAAGCAAAGCTGAAGGCAGCGATCCGCGAGCTTGCCGACAAAATGACCGTATTTATCGTATCCCAGAGGATCACCTCCATCATGCACGCCGACAAGATCGTGGTGCTCGACGACGGAGCGGTGTGCGGGATCGGTTCCCACAGTCATCTGTTAAAGAACTGTGCGGTCTATCAGGAAATCTATGATTCACAGATACAAGAGGATGAGGAAAGCTGGGTGGCAAATTCATGAACAACCGCGATATCTTAAAACGCGTTCTTCGCTATATAGATGAATACAGAATGCAGGTCGTGATGTCGCTTGCCTGTGCGCTGGTCAGTGTAGTTACCACGCTCTATGCGCCGGTGCTGTTCGGCGATGCCATCGACTGTATCATAGGTCCCGGTGAGGTACATTTTTCCGATATCAAATCCATCATCTCGAAGCTGTTTTTTGTGATCGCGCTCACCGTGATCTCGCAGCTTGCGATGAACATGATCAATAACCGCATCACCTATTCCGTGGTTAAGGACATCCGGATCCAGGCCTTCAATCACCTGGAGACTTTGCCGCTTTCCTATATCGATGCCGCAAAGCACGGGGATATCGTAAGCCGCATCGTCACGGATATCGATACGCTTGCCGACGGACTCTTGATGGGCTTTTCACAGCTCTTTACCGGTTTGGTGACCATTCTCGGAACCTTGGTATTTATGCTTTCCATCCATGTGCCGATCGCCCTTGTCGTGGTGATCCTGACACCGCTTTCGCTTTTTGTGGCTTCCTACATCGCAAGGAGTACGCACCGCCTCTTTGTGCGGCAGGCGGAGAGCAGGGGAGAACTCACCTCGCTTGTGGACGAGATGATCGGAGAGCAGAAGGTGGTGCAGGCCTTCTCTTACGAGGAGCGCGCACTGGAGCGTTTTTCCGAGATCAATGACCAGCTGGAGGAGGACAGCATGCGGGCAACCTTTTATTCGTCTCTCACCAATCCCTCCACCCGCTTTGTAAATGGTCTGGTCTACACTTCGGTCGGCATCATCGGTGCGCTGGCTGTGATGAAGGGCAGGCTTTCAGTCGGAAAGCTTACGGCCTTCCTATCCTATGCGAATCAGTATACCAAGCCCTTTAACGAGATATCGAACGTGATCACGGAGCTGCAGAACGCCATCGCATGCGCGGGACGTGTGTTTGAGCTCCTGGATACACCTGCGGAGGAGCGGGACCGCGAAGAGAAGAAGCTGACCCACGTGCGCGGCGAGGTCAACATCTCCCATGTGGACTTCTCCTACGATAAGTCAAAGGAATTGATCAAGGAATTGAACCTCTTTGTAAAGCCCGGTATGCGTGTGGCCATCGTCGGCCCCACGGGAAGCGGAAAGAGTACGCTGATCAATCTGCTGATGCGATTCTACGATGTGGATGCCGGCAGTATCTCCGTGGATGGGACGGAGATCCGGCGCGCGGATCGCATCTCGCTTCGGAGCAGCTACGGCATGGTGCTGCAGGAGACCTGGTTAAAGAGCGGGACCATAAAGGAAAATATCGCCTACGGAAAGAAGAATGCAACCGACAACCAGATCATCGAAGCTGCAAAGAAATCGCACGCTCACAGCTTTATCAAGCGTCTGCCGCAGGGCTATGACACCGTGATCTCGGAGGACGGCGGGAATCTTTCCCAGGGGCAAAAGCAGCTTTTATGTATCACGCGCGTGATGCTGCTCTCGCCGCCGATGCTCATCTTGGACGAGGCGACATCCTCTATCGATACCATGACGGAAAACCGCATCCAGCGGGCCTTCAAGAAGATGATGGAGGGCAGGACTAGCTTTATCGTGGCCCACAGACTCTCCACGATCCGCGAATCGGATGTTATCCTTGTGATGAAGGACGGACATATCATCGAACAGGGCAACCACGAAGAGCTGTTACGAAATCGCGGTTTCTACCACGAACTGTTCTACAGTCAGTTTGCGCATTAGCAGACAAGTGTCTCCTTTTTTGGTTGCCGAATAACCGGAACCATGATATAATTTAGTTACATATCGGCAGGTAAAAGGAATTATCGTGTCGTATATGTGTAACCGCAAACCATATAACAGACAAGGAGGTCAGACTATGGATGCATTAAACAGGATCTACAGCAGCGTGGGTACCAATCCCTACGCAAAAACAGAGACGAAAAAGAAGTCCGAGACCGCCGAGAAGAGTACGGCGGCCGAAAAGAGCACGCAGACCGACAGTACCGGGAGAACCGAGTACACGGCAGGGTCACGTGTGGGCGAGCCGAAGCTTTCGGAGAAGGCAGCTAAGTACTACGAAAGCCTGAAGCAGAAATTCGGCAACATGGATTTTGTCCTGGTATCCGCCGATATGAAGGATACGGCAAAATCTCTTGCGGGCAGCTTTGCCAGACCGGACAAGCCGGTGGTTCTGATCGATGAAGACAAGATCGAGAAGATGGCAGAGGATGAAAACTACCGCAAAAAGTATGAGAGCATCATCGGCGGCGCAGCCGATCAGATGGCGGAATTGAAGAACAGTCTTGCTTCCTCCGGTGCGGATGTACGAGGCTTCGGCATGGAGGTTAAGGATGACGGCATCGTTTCCTATTTCGCCGTGGTGAACAAATCCCTGACGGATGTACAGGATAAGGTTGCCGAGAAGCGTGCCGAGAAAAAGGAAGCGGAAAAGGCAGCCGAGAAGAAGGCCGAGAAGGAAGAAGCGGCCGAAAAGCTCGCGGAAAAACGGGCCGAGAGCGCCGAGGACATGACCGAGGAGGAGGCAAAGGAAATCCTTTCCCACTTCGAGACTGTCAGCGCAGACTCCATCGAAGGCCTGCTGCGCAAGGTACAGGAATTCGCGCAGAACAATCTGACCGCGAAGAACGAGACAGAAGCGGAAAGCTATGTCGGAAAAAACTTTGATTTCAGACTTTGATCAATCAGTATGATAGTGGGAGACATGGGGGCGGTTCTTTTGTCCCCGAGAATCACGGGGACAAAAGAACCGTCCCCATGTCTCCTGCTATCTTCTTTTTTTTGCTGAATTTCGCGATATTTTCCTTGACATTCTGCATGCCAAGTGGTAGATTATCCATTAGAGTTAGCACTCAAAAGAGTTGAGTGCTAATAAAACACGAAGAGCAGATAAGGGAATCATTGCATGGAGCTTGATGAGAGAAAAATCACAATTCTAAAAGCGATCGTTGCAAACTACCTGGAAACCGGAGAACCTGTGGGTTCTCGAACGATATCCAAGTACTCGGATCTGAACCTGAGCTCGGCCACCATCAGAAACGAGATGGCGGATCTTGAGGAGATGGGGTACATCGTGCAGCCGCATACCTCGGCCGGACGTATTCCGACGGATGCGGGCTACCGCTTCTATGTGGATCGTCTCATGGAGGAAAAGGAAGAGGTAGAGGTGACAAACGGTGCGCTCCTTGAGCGAGTGGATCGCATGGAGGTGCTGTTAAAGCAGGTAGCACGTGTGCTTGCGAGCAATACGAACTACGCCACCATGGTCACGGCACCGAACTACGCGAAGACCGTGAAGTTCATCCAGCTCTCTCTGGTGGATTCGGCAAATCTGCTCGCGGTCATTGTCGTGGACGGCAACATCATCAAGAATCAGATGATCCACTTAAACGTCCTTTTGGACAACGAGGATGTGCTCAAGTTCAATATTCTCCTGAATACCTTCTTACAGGGCGCCAGCCTGGAGGACATCAACCTGGAGATGATCCAGGAGATGAAAAAGCAGTCCGGAGAATATGCGGATATTCTGGATCACATTTTCACGGGTATCACGGACGCGATCCACGAGGCACAGGAGGTGGATATCTACACCAGCGGTGCCACAAACATCTTAAAGTATCCGGAGCTCGGCGATATCGAAAAGACCACCGGACTTTTAGAGGCCTTCGAGGACAAGGAGGAGCTCTCCCATATGCTCGAGGGTACGGACGATTCCGAGAACGATTCCGGAATCCAGATCTTTATCGGTGAGGAAACACCGGTACAGAATATGAAAGATTGCTCCCTCGTCACTGCAACCTACCAGATGCCGGAGGGCGCCAAGGGCAAGATCGGCATCATCGGTCCGAAGCGCATGGATTATAAGAAGGTTGTCAGTACACTGAAAAACCTGACGATAGAGCTTGATGATATATTTAAAAAAAGCAGAGAGGTGACGAGCGATGAGTGAAAAAAAGAAAGCGAACCGCAGTCCGGACGAGCAGGTCGAAGAGGTGAAGATCACCGATGAGACACCTGTGGCCGAGGGAACCGAGGTTTCTATAGATGAGACCGAGGAGGTTCAGGCCGGGGATGCCGAGGCGGTTGAGAATGCCAGACCGAAGCCCGTGCCGAAGGGCTCCAGAAGAGGCAGCAAGGCCATGCAGGCCGAGCTTGACAAGTACAAGGAGCTTGCGGCGGGCAACGAGGATAAATACAAGCGGCTTCTGGCTGAGTTTGAAAATGTCAGACAGCGGCATGAAAAGGAATCCGCAAAGCATTACGACATCGGGGCCAAGGAGGTGCTCGAGAAGCTGCTCCCGGTGGTAGACAACTTCGAACGCGCACTCGAAAGTGTTCCGGAGGAGGATAAGGATAGGGCCTTCGAGCAGGGCATTGACATGATCTACAAGCAGATGATGACATCCCTCGAGAACATCGGCGTCAGCCCGATGAATGCAGTCGGCAAGCCCTTTGATCCCGAGATCCACAACGCGGTCATCCACGTGGAGGATGAAAACGAAGCCGAGAATGTGGTGGTCGAGGAGATGCAGAAGGGTTACATGTATAAAGACCAGGTATTAAGACATGCTATGGTAAAAGTTGCGAACTAATTTAATTAAAATATGGAGGAAAATAAAATGGGAAAGATCATTGGTATCGATTTAGGAACAACAAACTCTTGTGTGGCAGTTATGGAAGGCGGTAAGCCGGTGGTTATCACCAACGCCGAGGGTTCAAGAACAACCCCGTCCGTTGTTGCATTTACCAAGTCCGGCGAGCGTGTGGTAGGTGATGCAGCAAAGCGTCAGGCCGTGACCAACGCAGATAAGACCATCTCATCCATCAAGCGTCACATGGGTTCGGATTACAAGGTAGAGATCGACGATAAGAAGTACTCTCCGCAGGAGATCTCCGCTATGATCCTTCAGAAGCTGAAGGCAGACGCAGAGGGCTACATCGGCGAGAAGGTAACCGAGGCCGTTATCACGGTTCCCGCTTACTTCACAGACTCTCAGCGTCAGGCAACCAAGGACGCAGGTAAGATCGCAGGCCTCAAGGTAGACCGTATCATCAACGAGCCGACCGCAGCAGCACTTTCCTACGGTCTTGACAACGAAGAAGAGCAGAAGATCATGGTATATGACCTTGGTGGTGGTACCTTCGATGTTTCCATCATCGAGATCGGTGACGGTGTCATCGAAGTACTTGCAACTGCCGGCGATAACAAGCTCGGTGGTGATGACTTCGATAACGCGATCACGGAATATATGCTCGAGGAGTTCAAGAAGGCAGAGGGCATCGACCTTTCCACCGATAAGATGGCAATGCAGAGATTAAAGGAAGCTGCAGAGAAGGCAAAGAAGGAGCTCTCTTCCTCTACGACAACCAATATCAACCTGCCGTTCATCACAGCAAACCAGGATGGTCCGAAGCACTTTGATATGGACCTGACACGTGCAAAGTTTGATGAGCTTACGGTGCATCTCGTAGAAAAGACCAGAGTGCCGGTTGAGACCGCATTAAAGGATGCAGGTTTGACCGCAGCTGACTTAAATAAGGTACTTCTCGTTGGTGGTTCCACAAGAATCATCGCTGTTCAGAACATGGTTAAGCAGATCACGGGCAAGGATCCCTTCAAGGGTATCAACCCGGATGAGTGCGTAGCGATCGGTGCTTCCATCCAGGGTGGTAAGCTTGCAGGTGATGCAGGTGCCGGTGAAGTCCTTCTTCTCGACGTAACACCGCTGACACTGTCCATCGAGACCATGGGCGGTATCTCAACCCACCTGATCGAGAGAAATACAACCATCCCGACCAACAAGAGCCAGATCTTCTCCACGGCACAGGATAATCAGGATGCGGTGGATATCAATATCGTACAGGGCGAGCGTGAGTTCGCAAGAGACAACAAGAGTCTCGGACGTTTCCGTCTGGACGGTATCGCTCCGGCAAGACGCGGTGTTCCGCAGATCGAGGTTACCTTCGATATCGATGCAAACGGTATCGTTAACGTATCCGCGAAGGATCTCGGCACAGGCCGTGAGCAGCACATCACCATCACCAGCGGTACTTCACTTTCCGATGAGGATATCGAGAGAGCAGTGAAGGAAGCTGCCGAGTACGAGGCACAGGACAAGAAGCGCAAGGAGGCAATCGAGGTCAGAAACGATGCGGATGCTATGGTATTCCAGACCGAGCGTGCACTCTCCGATGTGGGCGACAAGCTCTCGGGCGCAGAGAAGACACAGGTAGAGGCAGACTTAAAAGCATTGAAGGAGATCATCGAGGGCACCGATCCGGATGCAATGACCGACTACGATGTAGAGAAGATCAAGGCAGGCAAGGAGACCTTGATGAACAGTGCACAGGCACTCTTCTCCAAGCTGTATGAGCAGAACGGTCCGGGCGCAAATGCCGGAACCGGAACCGGAACACCGGATTTCTCTGATGACGTGGTTGGCGACGCAGACTACAAGGAGATTTAATCCGTAGTTTTCTATGGTGAAGGGTGATTTCAGATGGCAGATAAAAGAGATTATTATGAGGTCCTCGGCGTTGACAAAAACGTAAACGACAACGACCTGAAAAAAGCATACCGTCAGGTTGCGAAGAAGTACCATCCGGATACCAACCCGGGTGACAAGGAAGCAGAGGAGAAGTTCAAGGAGGCGGCAGAGGCTTATGCCGTGCTCTCCGATCCCGAAAAGCGCGCGCAGTATGACCGCTTCGGTCATGCAGCCTTCGAGCAGGGCGGCGGTGGCGGCGGTCCGTTCGACTTCAGTTTTGCGGATATGGGAGATATCTTCGGTGACATCTTCGGAGATATGTTCGGCGGCGGCAGCCGTCAGCGCGCGAGCAACGGGCCCGTGCGCGGCGCGGATATCAAGACAACGATCCGCGTATCCTTTACAGAGGCGATCTTCGGTACACAGCAGGAGATCGAGCTTCCGTTAAAGGATGAATGTCATGTATGTAAGGGATCCGGTTCTCAGCCGGGTCATAAGCCGGAAACCTGTACGAAGTGTGCCGGTAAGGGCCAGGTGGTTTACACCCAGCAGTCCCTGTTCGGTATGGCACGTACGGTGCAGACCTGTCCGGACTGCGGCGGCTCGGGAAAGCTGATCAAGTTTAAGTGCAGCAACTGTGCCGGCTCCGGTTATGTGAAGAGTAAGAAACGCATTCAGGTTGCGGTACCTGCCGGTATTGATAACGGGCAGAGCATTCGTATCCGCGCAAAGGGTGAGCCGGGAATCAACGGCGGCGAGCGCGGTGACCTGCTTGTGACTATTTTGGTAGACAGAGACCAGGTATTTGAGAGAAGAGATTACGATCTGTTCTCCTCCGAGCCGATCAGCTTTACGCAGGCTGCGCTCGGTGGCAGAGTGACGATCAAGACCATCGACGGACCGTATGAACTTGATATCAAGCCGGGTACGCAGACCGATACTAAGGTGAAGCTGAAGGGCAAGGGTGTACCGACACTTCGTAACAAAAATGTGCGCGGCGATCACTATGTGACCCTGGTTGTTCAGGTACCGGATAAGCTGACGGAGGAGCAGAAGTCAATCCTCAATCAGTACGCAAACACCACGGGTGTGAATGCAAGGTCATCAACGGATTCCGCAAGTGCAGGCGGTTCTCTGTTCGGAGACCATAAGAAGAAAAAGGGATTCAAAAAAGGATTCTAAAAAGAAAGAGGTCGGTTTTCCCAGGTTTTCGGGAAAGCCGGCCTTTTGTGCTATTTTGTAAGGAGGAGAGGTATATATAATCCGGATGCGGATTT
>CACZPL010000196.1 GCA_902783015.1 uncultured Lachnospiraceae bacterium | reverse complement strand
TTTGCCCCAGACTTTGAGCGGTTCCTTCTCGGACTTTTCTTCCTCACCGCCGATATAGGGGATCACGTTTCCGATCATCTCAGGCCAATCCTTGAAGGTCTTGCCCGCACCGGAGATTGCCTGATAGGTGGAAGCGATCACCTCGTAGGGTTCAAACTCCTTCCAAGCCGCAAGGCAGGGTGCATAGGACTGGATGGAACAGTTCGGCTTCACGGCGATAAAACCGCGCTTGGTGCCGAGGCGCTCTCTCTGGAACTTGATCACTTCGGCGTGCTCCGGGTTCACCTCCGGGATGATCATCGGAACATCCGGGGTCCAGCGGTGTGCACTGTTATTGGAGACTACGGGAGTCTCGGTCTTTGCATAAGCTTCCTCGATGGCCTTGATCTCATCCTTGGTCATATCGACTGCGGAGAAGACAAAGTCTACGGTGGAGGCTACTGCTTCTACTTCATTTACGTTGTGTACGATGATATTCTTAACGGCTTCCGGCATCGGAGTATCCATTTTCCAACGATCACCGACAGCCTCTTCGTAGGTCTTTCCTGCACTACGCGGGCTTGCAGCGATGGTTGCGATCTCAAACCACGGGTGGTCTGCGAGTAAGGATACGAAACGCTGGCCGACCATGCCGGTTCCGCCTAAAATTCCAACCTTTAATTTTTCGCTCATTTTAATCATCTCCTAGTCTGACTATATGACGCAATCAGCATGAAGAATACGGCCCGGCTCCCGGCAGGTATTTTTTGACCCGCTCTGTGTGGCATGATGAAATACGGTTAATGAGTCGCTCTCAAAAAACACCATACCTCGCGCCGGGAATTTATACTTCTATGTATAGCTGATTGCTGTTTACTGTTTTATTTTACTACACGTACTTTTACTACGCCATCTATCGACTCAATGTCGGCTATGGCCTTGTCATTAGCGGCTGCCGAGAGGTCGAGGATGGAGTATGCCCAGTCGCCTTTTGACTTGGATACCATGTCCGATACGTTGATGCCGTCTGCGGAGAGAACGCCCGTGAACTTGGTGATCATGTTCGGGATGTTCTTGTGGCAGATTGTGAGACGGGATGCCGCAGCACAAACGCCTGCATCGCACGCCGGATAGTTTACGGAGTTCTTGATGTTACCGTTTTCGATGAAGTCCATGATCTGCTGTACGGCCATAACTGCGCAATTGTCCTCGGACTCTGCCGTGGATGCACCGAGATGCGGAAGCGTGATCACCTTGTCAACGCCTGCGATCTTTGCATTCGGGAAGTCGGTCACGTAGCAGCCTACCTTGCCGCTGCTAAGTGCCTCGATCATGTCGTCATCATTTACCAAAATATCTCTTGCGAAGTTTAAGATCTTCACGCCGTCCTTCATCATCGCGAAGGCATCCTTGTTCAGCATGCCCTTCGTGGAATCAAGTGCCGGTACGTGGATCGTGATATAATCACAATCGCGGTAGATATCTTCCACATTTGTGATATGTCTTACGTGAGAAGAAAGTCTCCATGCAGCATCCACAGATACAAACGGATCATAGCCGTATACGTCCATACCGAGTCTGAAGCCGATATTTGCAACCTTTGCACCGATGGCACCGAGGCCGATCACGCCGAGCTTCTTACCCATAACCTCTGTGCCGGCGAACTGGCTCTTTGCCTTCTCAACCGTCTTGGAGATGTTCTCGTCAGATGCGTTAGCCTTTACCCAGTTGTAGCCGCCCATCAGGTCTCTGGATGCAACGAGCAGACCTGCGATCACAAGCTCCTTTACGCCGTTTGCGTTTGCACCGGGTGTATTGAATACCACAATACCCTTCTCGGCACACTTATCAAGCGGAATGTTGTTCACGCCGGCACCTGCGCGTGCCACTGCTACAAGCTTATCGGAAAGCTCAAGGTCATGCATAGCGGCACTTCTTACGAGTACTGCGTCAGCATCCGCAAAATTGTCAGTCTTTTCGTAGTTATCTGTGAATAAATCCATACCGCAAGCTGCGATGGGATTTAAGCAATTGATCTTAGTCATTTTTTTCTTACCTCTTCTCCTAGCTGTTCTTTGCTTCAAAATCTTTCATGAATTCAACGAGCTTCTCAACGCCCTCGATCGGCATTGCATTGTAGATGGATGCGCGCATACCGCCTACGGTTCTGTGGCCCTTCAGGTTTACAAAGCCTGCTGCGGTTGCTTCCTTTACGAACTTTGCATCGAGTTCTTCGTTGCCCGTTACAAACGGTACGTTCATCAGGGAGCGATCCTTCTTTACAACCGTTCCCGTGAACATCTTGGATGAATCAAGGAAATCGTAAAGGATCTGTGCCTTCTTCTCGTTGTGTGTCTTCATGGCCGCAAGGCCGCCCATCTCCTTTACCCATTTAAACACAAGGCCGCAGATGTAGATACCGTAGCACGGCGGTGTGTTGTAAAGTGAATCGTTGTCTGCCTGTGTCTTATACTTCAACATTGTCGGAACATAAGCCGGAAGGTCATCGCGGATCAGATCCTCACGGATGATCACGACTACCACACCTGCGGGGCCCACATTCTTCTGTACACCAAAGAAGATCAGACCGTAGTCTTCCACGTTCACAGGCTGGGAAAGAATGTCGGAGGACATATCCGCAACCAGGATCTTGCCCTTGGTGTTCGGCAGCTCATGGTAAGCTGTTCCGTAGATAGTGTTATTGTGACAGATATATACATAGTCAGCATCATCGGAGATCGGAAGATCCGATACATCCGGGATGTAAGAGAAGGGCTTGTCTGCGGAGGAAGCGATGGCATTTGCCTTGCCGTACTTCTGTGCTTCCTCGTATGCCTTCTTTGCCCACTGACCTGTGATGATGTAATCGGCCACGCCGTTCTTCATCAGGTTCATCGGCACTGCAGCAAACTGCTGAGACGCACCGCCCTGTAAGAAGAGCACCTTATAGTTTGAAGGGATGTTCATCAGATCGCGGAGATCCTTTTCCGCCTCCTTGATGATGTTGTCATAGACCTTGGAGCGATGGCTCATCTCCATCACGCTCATGCCTGATCCCTTATAATCAAGCATCTCCTCTGCTGCCTGCTTTAATACGACCTCCGGTAATACGGAAGGACCTGCTGAAAAGTTAAATACTCTTGCCATTGTTCTCTCTCCTTTATGATATCAACCTATGTTTTATTTCTTTTTCTTCATATCTTCTGCATCGAAGCAGGTTTCAAGCGGCTGGCCGGCCGGAACCATGGGCCATACCTTGTCGTCCTTGTCGATGATGCAGTCGATGACTACGGGTTTATTTGCCTTTAACGCTTTCTTGAAGGCATCTTCGAAGTCCTTTAATGTCTTAACGGTGTAACCCGTTGCGCCGAGGCCTTCCGCTACCTTTGCAAAGTCCACGGAATCATCGAGGACCGTGCTGGAGTAACGCTTACCATAGAATAAGGTCTGCCACTGACGTACCATGCCAAGCACATGGTTGTTGATGACCACCTGGATGATCGGTACATTGTAACGGGCTGCCGTGGCAACTTCGTTTAAGTTCATACGGAAGCAGCCGTCGCCGGCGATGTTGACCGTCACGTTCTCGGGCTTACCGAACTTTGCGCCGATGCAGGCGCCGAGACCGTAGCCCATGGTACCGAGTCCGCCGGAGGACAGGAACTGTCTCGGCTTCGTGTACTTATAATACTGTGCGGCCCACATCTGGTGCTGACCGACATCCGTGGTGATCGTCGCCTTACCCTTGGTGAGCTCATAGATCTTGTTGATGATGGCCGGACCGCTCATAGCGGAAAGATCCGTAGTGTCCTTGAACTCCTCGCGAAGCTCTGCGATCTCCGCCTCCCACTCGGGCTTTTTCTTTGCCTTGATGCGGGCTGTGATCATCTTTAAGATCTCCTTCGCATCACCGATCACGGATGCATCTACGATCACGTTTTTATCTATTTCGGCAGCATCGATATCGAGCTGAACGATCTTTGCGTTCTCACAGAATTTTGCGGCGTTACCGGTCACACGATCAGAGAATCTCGCGCCGATCACGATCACGCAGTCTGCCTTGTTGATACCGAAGTTGGAAACCTTTGTACCGTGCATGCCGAGCATACCGGTGTAGCGAGCATCCGTGCCCGGGAATGCACCCTTGCCCATCAGTGTATCGCAGACAGGCGCATCGATCTTCTCAGCAAATTTCTTCAATTCCTTGGATGCATCGGAGGCAATCACACCACCGCCGCATACGATGAAAGGACGCTCGGACTTTTCGATGATGCGAATAGCCTTGTCGAGATCGTCCGGACGGATCGTGGAATTGTCCACGGTGATCGGTTCCGGTACCTTCGGTTCGAAGTCCGCTTTATTTGCCGTGACATCCTTTGTCACGTCCACAAGCACAGGTCCCGGTCTTCCGCTCTTAGCGATCTTGAATGCGCGGCGAAGCGTTGAAGCAAGCTCATGCACATTCTTCACGATAAAGCTGTGCTTTGTGATGGGCATCACCACGCCGCAGATATCGACCTCCTGGAAGCTGTCCTTGCCGAGGGCCGTGACGTTCACGTTTGCCGTGATCGCAACGAGCGGTACGGAGTCCATGTAAGCCGTGGCGATTCCGGTGACGAGATTTGTCGCACCGGGGCCGGACGTTGCCATACAGACACCGACCTTTCCCGTAGCTCTTGCATAGCCGTCCGCAGCATGTGCCGCGCCCTGCTCATGGGAGGTCAGAATATGGTGGATCTCATCCTGATGCCTGTAGAGCTCATCGTACACGTTAAGGATCGTGCCGCCTGGATAACCGAATACGGTATCAACGCCCTGCTCTTTTAAGCATTCGATGATGATTTCGGAACCTGTCAGTTGTTTCATAGGTATCTTCCTTTCTTGCAGCTCTTCTTTCACGAAAAGCAATAATATAGTAGAATATCACATTTTTTATTCTTATTCAATATGAATGTATCTTTAATTCAATTCCAAAACAGCGCCCCTGTTGCCGGAGGTAACCATCTTCTCGTAACGTGCAAGGTACCCTGTGGTAACCCTGGGCTCACGCGGTGTCCAAGCAGCCTTGCGCTTTGCAAGTTCTTCATCGGATACCTTGAGGTTTAAGGTGCATGCGTTGATATCGATGCTGATGATATCGCCCTCTTCCACAAGCGCGATGGGACCGCCCACAGCTGCCTCCGGGGATACGTGCCCGATGGAAGCACCGCGGCTGGCGCCGGAGAATCGACCGTCGGTGATCAGGGCTACGGTGGAACCGAGTCCCATACCTGCGATGGCTGAGGTCGGGTTGAGCATCTCGCGCATACCCGGGCCGCCCTTCGGACCCTCATAACGGATCACGACCACGTCGCCGTCCACGATCTTGCCGCCCTTGATGGCAGCGATCGCATCCTCCTCACAGTCAAATACACGCGCGGGACCTTCATGCGCAAGCATCTCGGGTGCGACTGCGGAACGCTTTACCACAGAACCGTCCGGTGCAAGGTTGCCCTTTAACACGGCAAGTCCGCCGGTCTTTGAATACGGATTATCGAGCGGTCTGATGACCTCGGGATTTAAGTTCTTGGCATTCTTGACTGCCTCACCGATCGGCTTGCCCGTCACGGTCATACAGTCTTCATGGATCAATCCGAGCTCACAGAGCTGGTTGATCACGGCATATACACCACCCGCTTCGTTTAAGTCCTCCATGTAGGTCGGACCTGCCGGAGCAAGGTGGCAGAGATTCGGTGTCTTTGCGGAGATCTCGTTTGCAAAGCCGATATCAAAATCAAATCCGATCTCGTGCGCGATGGCCGGGATGTGCAGCATGGAGTTGGTGGAACAACCGAGTGCCATATCTACGGTCAAAGCATTTAAGATCGCGTCCTTTGTGATGATGTCACGCGGACGAATGTTTTTCTCAAGCATATCCATAACCGCATAGCCTGCACGTTTCGCAAGCTTTAAGCGCTCGCTGTACACAGCGGGAATGGTTCCGTTTCCGGGAAGACCCATGCCGAGCGCCTCGGTCAGGCAGTTCATGGAGTTTGCGGTATACATACCGGAACAGGAGCCGCAGGTCGGACAGGTCTTACACTCATACTCGTACACATCCTCCTCGGTCATCTTGCCGGCCGCATAGGAGCCGACCGCCTCAAACATGGAGGATAAACTGGTCTTGTGTCCCTTGACATGACCTGCCAGCATCGGGCCGCCGGATACGAATACGGTC
>CACZPL010000195.1 GCA_902783015.1 uncultured Lachnospiraceae bacterium | reverse complement strand
TGCGTGCTCTCCTGCTTGCCTTTGCAGGCGCAAAGCGAGATCGTAAGAATAAAGGTCATGATAATTGTAATCGTTTTTTTCATATTTGTTTCCTCCAAAAAAGCTTCTTATCCGGAAGGATAAGAAGCTTTTCTAAATCAAAAAACTATTTTTCCCTCCGCCGGCATTACCCGGATCAGGTGTAAGGATTGACGACAGGTCTATGCCGCCTCTCAGCCTGCTTCCGCAAGCACTCCGTATTATTTTAAAATCAATTATTCAGCGATCTGAATACCCTTGCAGAGTGTTTCCATCTCCTCCGCAGTTGCACCGAAATCGATTGTGATCGCAAGATAGAACTCACCGATCTGTGTTGCGAAGCAATAGAGGCTGTCGCTGGTTGCGCCGATCCACGGGATGCTCTTGAATTCATAATCCTTCTTCTCAAATTCAAGGCCGGACATGATCTTTTCCACGGTCTCATCCGCATTTCCGCTGCCGCTGGTGTAGGTCACCTTACCACCGGTCTCATTGTTCTTCATCACGTACTGGGACGGTGCAGCATCCTTGAGCTCCTCGTAGCCTTCCGGGATGTTTACTCTGGATGCAGTCATCTCAATGTATTTTGCGTAAGCGATCTCTTCCTCTGTGGTCACTTCTTCTGTGGTTGTCTCCTCAGTGGTCTCCTCGGATGCCGCAGCCTCCGTGGTTGCCTCTGCAGCAGCGCCAACATGCTTTACGGAAGAAAGAACGGTCTTTGCCTCCTCGCTGTCATACTTGAAGCCTGCGGATGCCACGCGGATCATAACACCGTCGATGGTCGCATAAGCCTCGATGCCGTATCCGCCGAAGCCGTCGCTGTACTGAAATCCTGTCCACTCCGCATCACCGAAGGTCTGCTTAAAATCAGTCTGCTCGTTGGTGTAAGTGTTCTTGTTGTAATCGTAGTTCTTCTTGATGCTTTCCTCGCCGTCTGCACTGAAGTCAAAATAGGAAAAGGTTGACTTCTTCACAGAGAAATATCTTGTATCGTTCTCATCGAAAACGTCGCCGATCTTAAACTCCCACTCTGCCGGCACATCGACCGACCACTCTCCTGCGGTCTTTGTCTCAGCTGCCGCAGCGGGTGCTTCGGTTACTTCCTCGGTTGTCTCGACAGCCGCTGCAGTTGTCGTGGTGCTGCCGTTATCACCCTTATTGTCATCCTTACCGCCGCAGGCACAAAGGCACGCACACAAGGAAAGCGCCAGAGCCGCAGCCGCAATACTCTTCTTTTTCATAATAAAGGCCTCCTAAATATACAATCTTTATTACCGAAGGAGTTTTATCACATTTTCCGAAAAAAGTCAATAGCTTCTGTCCTATCCATTTTTCCCCTCCAACCAGGGTGTACATTTCTTTTGCAGCAGCTTCACAAGTCCCATCAGGATCAGACTGATCACGGAGACGAAGATGATCACTGCAAACATTTTATCATAAGCATATGCTTTTTTAACGCGCGTCATATAGACACCGAGACCGGAATAACCGCCCAGCCATTCGGCGATCACGGCACCGACCACGGAATAAGAGACCGCGATCTTAAGGCCCGAGAAAAACTCGGGGAGCGCACCGGGGAATTTTACATGGCAAAAGATCTGCCACCTTGTCGCATTCATGGATTTCATAAGACGGATCATGTCCGGATCCGTGTTCCGAAAGCCTTCATATAAACCGATCGCAACAGGGAAGAAGGAAACCAGAACCACGAGAACAACCTTCGGCGCAATACCGTAGGAAAACCACAGTACCAAAAGCGGTGCGATTGCAACGGGCGGTATCGTCTGGGTGAGCACGAGGACCGGATAGAGTCCTTTTCTCACGATCGGAAAGGCATCCATCAGGGCAGCGGAAAGGAAGCCGAGCGTCATCCCGATCAAAAGACCGAGAAACGCTTCGAGCAGGGTTACCTGCGCGTGCTCTAACAAAAGCATATAATCCTCCGCAAAGGCTGAGAACACATCCGTCGGCGCGGGCAGCATATAGCCCGGCACCACGCCCGCCATACAGATCAGCTGCCATACAAAAAGGACGGCAAAAATGACGATCACCGGAACGAATATGGAACTGTAGTCTTTTTTCTTTTTCATGAGCACAAGTATAATTTTTCCCTCCTCATCTGTCAATGTCATCCTTGTAGAAAACGCAATTATGTATTATAATAAGATATCATTTCGAAAAGGGGTATTATAATGTTTGGGTTTGGACAATTAATCGATGTACTAAAGAAGAGCCATAAGACCATCGTCTTAACGGACGGTACCGATGCCCGCATTCTTGAGGCATCCTCCCGTCTGCTTGCCAGCAACTTTTTAAAGCCGATCCTGATCGGTAAAGAGGATCGCATTTACGAGGTTGCCGAGGAAAGTGGTTTCAACATTCGCGGCGCAAGCATCATTGATCCTGACAATTTTGAAGATATCGACAAGATGGTGGAACAATTCATGGAGCTTCGCAAATCAAAGGGTGTCACGGAGGAAGAAGCCAGAAAGATCTTAAAGGGCAACAACTACTTCGGCACCATGTTAGTCAAGATGGGCTATGCGGATTGCCTGCTCGGCGGCGCCAGCTACACCACAGCCGACACGGTACGCCCCGCCTTACAGCTGATCAAGACAAAACCCGGCAGCCATATCGTGGGCTCCTGCTTCATCCTTGTTCGCCCGGGTGCAACCGGTGCAAATGAGGTTCTCGCCATGGGCGACTGCAGTATCAATATCAATCCGAACGAGGATGAACTCGTGGAGATCGCGGAGGAGACCATCCGCTGTGCAAAGCTCTTCGGCATCGATCCGAAGGTTGCCTTCCTCTCCTATTCCACCGACGGTTCCGGCAAGGGCGAGGCTGTGGATAAGATGAGAAATGCGGCAAGAAAGACCAAGGAGCGCAATCCTGATGTGCCGATCGACGGTGAGATGCAGTTCGACGCTGCCGTTTCTCCGCACGTAGCACAGAAGAAATTCCCCACCTCACAGGTGGCCGGCAACGCAAACACCTTCATCTTCCCGGATATCAACGCCGGCAATATCGGTTACAAGATCGCGCAGCGCATGGGTAATTTCGACGCTTACGGGCCCATCCTGCTGGGACTGAATTCCCCGATCAACGACCTCTCCAGAGGTTGTACGGCAACCGAGGTTTACTCCATGGCGATCATCACCGCAGCATTCGCGTGCGGCATCTGAATAACAAACAAAAAATCAGGTTTGGCTTTTGCCAAACCTGATTTTTTCTATCTTTCTTATTCCTTCTCTTCCATCACGCTCATATAAGCCGGACGGATGATCTTATCCATACAAAGCAGCTCCTCGATCCTGTGGGCGCTCCAGCCCGCAATCCTGGCGATCGCGAACATCGCAGTGTAGAGTTCCTTCGGAATGCCAAGCATGTCGTACACAAAGCCGCTGTAAAAGTCTACGTTGGGACTTACGCCCTTGTAGATCTTTCTCTTCTCGGCAATAAGCTCCGGTGCAAATTTCTCGATATCCTGATAGAGCTCAAGTTCCTTTTCTTTGCCCTTTTCAACCGCAAGCTTTTCCACAAAGCTTCTGAAAACACGCTCTCTGGGATCGGACAGCGAGTAGATTGCATGACCCATGCCGTAGATGAGACCCTTTTTATCAAAGGCATCCTTGTCCAAGATCTTTGCAAGATAATCCTTTAAAGCTGCCTTATCCGAGTAGTCCGGCACATGCTCCTTGATGTCCGCCATCATCTCCATCACCTTGATATTGGCGCCGCCGTGCTTCGGTCCCTTTAAGGAGGACATGGCTGCAGCGATGGTGGAATAGGTATCCGAGCCCGCCGAGGTCACCACTCTCGTGGTAAAGGTGGAGTTGTTACCGCCGCCATGCTCCATATGGAGAATCAGCGCGGTATCAAGCACCTTGGCCTCCACCAGCGTAAATGACTTATCCGGGCGAAGCATCATCAGGAAGTTTTCCGCAGTGGAAAGGTTCTCGTCCGGCTTGTGGATATACATACTCTGATCGTTTTCGTAATGGTTATATGCATGATATGCGTAAACAGCAAGGCGCGGGAACACGGCGATCAGATCGATGCACTGTCTGAGCGAGATTGTCACGGAACCGCTGTTTACGTACGGATCGTAGGATGCCAGCGTCAGGATGGAACGTGTCATGGCATTCATGATATCCGCGCTCGGTGCCTTCATGATCACGTCTCTCGTAAAGTTTTTCGGAAGTCTTCTCGACTGCGCCAGCACGGAGCGAAAATCGGCCAGCTCATCGCTGCTCGGCATCTCGCCCATTAAGAGCAGATAGGCGATCTTCTCAAAGCCCATCTCATCGGGCTTTAAGCTGTTGATCAGGGTTTCCACCCGATAGCCTCGATACCAAAGCTCTCCGTCACAGGGAACGCTTTTTCCGTCCACGATCTTCGTGGACATCACCTTGGAAATATTGGTAAGCCCAGTGAGCACGCCTTTTCCGTTCTTGTCACGCAATCCTCTGTTTACATTGTACTCTTCGTAAAGGCCGGCTGCGATCTTGTCGTTCTTGCGGCAGATTGCTTCCTGTTTCTTGATGTATTCTCCGGTCTTAAGCATAG
>CACZPL010000194.1 GCA_902783015.1 uncultured Lachnospiraceae bacterium | reverse complement strand
GAGATCAAGGAATTTGTCTATCGGGTTGGACATGAGACGGATGCGGATGTTGTGATCACCGAGATCGGCGGCACCATCGGCGATATCGAGTCCCAGCCCTTTTTGGAGGCTGTAAGACAGATCTCCCTCGAGGTGGGGAAGGAGAACAGCCTCTTTATTCATGTTACGCTGGTGCCCTATCTGCACGGCTCCAACGAGCACAAGTCAAAGCCGACGCAGCACTCCGTGAAGGAGCTGCAGGGCATGGGTATCAACCCGGATATCATCGTGCTGCGGTGTGACGAACCCCTCGAGGAGAGCATTTTCAAAAAGATCTCGCTCTTCTGTAACGTGAAGGAGGATTGTGTGATCGAGAACCGCACCTTAGGCAGCCTCTATGAGGCACCGCTCATGCTGGAGCAGTCAAACTTCTCAGGCGTGGTGTGCAGGGAGCTTGCAATCGACGCGCCGGCACCGGAGCTTTCCGAGTGGAAGGCCTTGGTTGACCGGATCAAATCGAGACAGCGGGAAGTGACGATCGCGTTAGTCGGCAAATATGTTCAGCTTCACGATGCGTACCTCTCTGTGGCGGAGGCACTGCATCATGCGGGCTTTTCGAACGGCCTGCATGTAAATATCGAGTGGATCGACTCCGAGGAGATGGATGCGTCCAACTACAAGGAGCGCCTGAAGGGGATCGACGGCATTTTGGTGCCGGGCGGCTTCGGTGACAGAGGAACCGAGGGCATGATCCTGGCTGCTGAATATGCCAGGACAAACAAGGTGCCGTACTTTGGCATCTGCCTCGGCATGCAGATCGCTGTGATCGAGTTCGCAAGACATGTGGCCGGGATCACGGATGCCTGCTCCGGTGAGTTTAAGGATGCCACGGAGCACAAGGTGATCGACTTTATGCCCGGTCAGTCTAAGGAGATAGACAAGGGCGGTACACTCCGTCTCGGCAGCTATCCGTGTGCCGTTCAAAAGGGCACGCTGATGGAGCAGTGCTACGGAAAGGAACTGATCCACGAACGCCATCGCCACAGATACGAATTCAACAATGACTACAGAGATGTTTTGAAGAATGCGGGACTTGTACTCTCGGGCCTGTCGCCGGACGACAGACTGGTTGAGACCGTGGAGATCGCGGATCATCCGTTTTATCTCGGTGTGCAGTACCATCCGGAGTTTAAGTCGAGGCCGAATAAGCCGCACCCGGTATTCTCCAAATTTGTGGAAATGTGTGGGAGAAAACAATCATGACATACGACAGAAAGCTAATTTTGGAAGACGGAAGCGAATACTACGGTTACGGCTTCGGCGGCACGGAGAGCAAGGTGTGCGAGATCGTGTTCAACACCTCCATGACGGGCTACCAGGAGATCGTATCCGATCCATCCTATACGGATCAGGCAGTAGTGATGTCCTATCCGCTGATCGGCAATTACGGAATCTGCGATGAGGATTTCGAGAGCCGCATGATCGCGCCGGACGCGCTCATCGTGCGGGAGGTAAACGAGAACCCCTCCAATTTCCGGTTCACGAGAACCTTATCGGAACTTCTGGAGGAGGCCGGGGTGCCGGGCATCTCGGGTGTGGACACGAGAAAGCTTGTGAGAAGTATCCGCGACCTCGGTGCCAGACGTGTGCTGATCACAGATGCAAAAAGAAGTCTTGAGGAAGGACTGATGCTCATCCAGCGGACACCGGTGCCGCACGATGCGGTAAAGCGTGTGAGCTGTGCAAAGCGCTGGTACAGCAGAACCTCGAATCCCCTCTTCCATGTGGTCGCAGTAGACTGCGGCATGAAGTCAAATATCGTACGTGAGTTAAACAGAAATAAATGCAATGTGACCATTGTGCCTTACAATACGGGCAGTGAGGAGATCCTCTCCTTAAAGCCGGACGGCGTGTTCATTTCGAACGGGCCTGGTGACCCGACGGATGTACCGGAGGTGATCGAGACACTGAAAGAACTGAAAGGAAAGGTGCCGATCTTCGGGATCTGTCTCGGACATCAGCTACTCTCGCTGGCCTACGGCGCAAAGACCTACAAGCTGAAATTCGGTCACAGAGGCGGAAATCACCCGGTCAGGGATCTTGCCACAGGCAAGCTCGAGATCACGAGCCAGAACCACAGCTATGCCGTGGATGAGAAATCGCTGGAGGGAACCGGCCTTTCCGTATCGCATATCAATGTGTTGGACGGCACGGTGGAGGGCGTGTGCTGTGAGAAGGACAGAGCCTTTTCCGTGCAGTACCACCCGGAGAGCGCTCCGGGCCCCATGGATTCCGCGGCGTTGTTTGAACGCTTTATCGAAAACATGAAAGGGGGGCGTTCATAATGCCGAAGAGAACCGACTTAAAGAAAATCCTGGTCATCGGATCCGGTCCCATCGTGATCGGACAGGCGGCCGAGTTTGACTATGCGGGTACTCAGGCCTGTCTCGCCTTAAAGGAGGAGGGCTACGAGGTGATCCTCGCAAACTCCAACCCCGCGACCATCATGACCGACAACTCGATCGCCGACAAGGTATATATGGAACCCCTGACGCTGGAATACATGGCGCGTATCTGCCGCTATGAGCGCCCGGATGCCATTGTGCCGGGTATTGGCGGCCAGACCGGCTTAAACCTTTCCCTGCAGCTTGCGGATAAGGGCGTGCTCGAGGAGTGCGAGATCGAGCTGCTCGGAACAGATGCGGACAGTATCCGCATGGCGGAGGACAGAGAACGCTTCAAGGAGCTCTGCGAACGTCTGGGTGAACCCGTGGTGCCCTCGGAGATCGCCGAGAGCATGGAGGAGGGTCTCGCCGCAGCGGAGAAGATCGGCTATCCGGTCATCCTGCGTCCGGCATTCACCTTAGGCGGAACGGGCGGCGGCTTTGCCTATGACGAAGCGGAGATGCGCGAAAAGATGAAGAATGCGCTCGCCCTGTCTCCCGTGCATCAGGTCCTGGTGGAAAAGAGCATCAAGGGCTATAAGGAAATAGAGTATGAGGTGATCCGCGATGCGAACGACACCGCCATCACCGTTTGTAATATGGAAAACCTGGATCCGGTGGGCATCCACACGGGAGACTCCATCGTGGTTGCACCGAGCCAGACGCTGACGAACAAGGAGTATCAGATGCTCCGTTCCAGTGCCTTGAAGATCATCCGCGCCCTGAAGGTAAAGGGCGGGTGCAATGTGCAGTTTGCGCTTGATCCGGAATCCTTCCACTACTATGTGATCGAGGTCAATCCGAGAGTGTCGCGTTCTTCGGCACTTGCTTCCAAGGCAAGCGGCT